>DATBLU010000258.1:0-4346 GCA_036555205.1 Candidatus Deferrimicrobiaceae bacterium | reverse complement strand
GCGCTGCCAGCAGATTTACAGTCTGCCCCCTTTGGCCACTCGGGTACCCCTCCACGCCGTAAGACTGGAGCCGACGAAGGGAATCGAACCCCCAACCACCTGATTACAAATCAGGAGCTCTACCGTTGAGCTACGTCGGCGAAACCGATGCGCCGCAAATCCGGAAACCTTGAATTTGACCCCATTAACGCGATGTTGTCAACGGTTTTCGACGCGCCGCCGGACTTATGCGATCAAGGCTCTGCGGCTGCGCCGTCTGGCCTACCTGCTGCGGGAAGGAAGCCGCTGTCGGCAAATTCTCCGCCATGGTTGCGCGCCCGTACGGAAGTCGCTGCGCCTCCGGTAGCTCCGTGCTCGCTCTCGCCTTCGGCTCCCCTGCATCTCGCTGTACGTGCTCCGCGGCTCTTCCCCGCTCTTCGTTCACCCTGTTCGGTTCGCCAAGCCGGTTTGTTCCAAGACTGGTAATGCCGAACCGGACGGTTCCGCCTCGGCGACCCGCTGCGCCGGACCTACCATCGGCGACTCGCGCCTTCCGCTCTGTCGCGCGAAGACGAGGGAGATAATTCTGACTGCGGCTTCCTTACCCCAACAGGAAGGTTCGGCGAAGCCGCGACCTTCCTGCGGCGGCGGCCGAGCCCTCCATCGCCTGCGTATCGATAAGCATGTAATAGTCAGGCGGGGCGTTCCCTGTCTGCGCTGAATGACGCAGCGGAGGCTTCATCGCAGCGGCCTGTGGAACGAGGTGCAAATTGCGGCGAGTGGAACCGGCAGCGAGCGGGCGCAGGTCGCGAGCGTAGCTGCGAGGAAGTCCTCCGCGAGGAATCAAGCGGTTACAGGGAACGGAGCCGTCCGCGGTTATTTCGCGATGAGGGAGCGCAGGTGGAAGGCGAGGATGCCGGCGGTCACGCCGACGTTGAGGGAGTCGACGCCCGGCTCCATCGGGATCCGGACGGAGCCGTCGCATTTCTCGCGTACGAGCTTGCGTATTCCGCGCTCCTCGCTCCCAAGTACGATCCCGGTCCTCGCCGCGGGCTTCATCGCGAAGACGTCGGTCTCCCCGTCCTCCGCCGCGGCGTAGAGCCAGAACCCTTTCTCCTGGAGCGTCTCCACCGTCCTGGCCAGGTTGGTCACCAGCACGATCGGGACGTGCGCCGCCGCCCCGGCCGAGGCCCTGAAAACGGCCGCCGTCACCGGGCAGGAACGGTCCTTCGGGACGATGACGCCTCCGACCCCGAATGCGCGGGCGTTGCGCAGGATGGCCCCCAGGTTCTGCGGGTCGGTTATCCCGTCCAGCAGGAAGACCAGGGCGCGTTCGGGGAGCGCCGCCTCCCAGTCGTAAAAATCGGCGTACCGGTATTCCGCCAGTTCCGCGGCGATCCCCGTTCCTCCGCGCTCCCCGGTGCGGCGCGCCCATTCATCATCCGGGCACTCGAGGCACGGGATCCCCCGCTCCGACGCCATCCCCGCCATCCGGCTCTTCTCGACGGCGGCGACCGATTCTGAAATCAGCAGCCTGCCGGGTTTCTGCCTGGCTGACGCGAGAAGCTCCTCGACCGGGTGCCTGCCTGTGATCCACATCGGGCTTGATCCCCGCTCGTTCCGCGTCACGAGGCCCGCTTCATGTCCGCGGCGAATTTCCGCGCGGCGGCCACCGGATCGGCGGCCTTCGTTATCGGCCTGCCCACCACGAGATAATCCGCGCCGGCCTTTATCGCGTCGAAGGGGGTAACCACGCGCTTCTGGTCCCCCGCCGAATCCTCGGGGAGCCGCACGCCCGGCGTCACGAGGACGGCCTGCTTCCCCACCCGGGCGCGCACCGCCGCAACCTCCCTGGCCGAGCAGACGATTCCTCCGATCCCGGATTCGGCCGAAAGCCCCGCCAGCCGCTCCACGGCCTCCGCGGTGCGCAGCGCGAACCCGATGGAGGACAGGTCCGCGTCGTCCAGGCTGGTCAGCACCGTCACCGCCAGGATCGTCGTCCCCGTGCCCGCCGCCGCTTCCGCCGCCGCCGAAAGCATCGCCCTCCCGCCGGACGCGTGGACGGTCGCGAACTTCACGCCCATCGCGGCGGCGGACTTGACCGCTCCCGCAACAGTGTTGGGTATGTCGTGGAATTTAAGGTCGAGGAAAACGTCGGCCCCTTTGGCCCGGATCCTCCCGACGAGCTCCGGCCCCCCGCGCGGAAACAGCTCCATGCCGACCTTGAACAGTCCGACCTCGCCGGCCAGGGCGGAAACCGCCGCCAGCGCGGCTTCCGGGGAATCGGTGTCCAGCGCGACGATGATCCGGTCCTTCATGGCGAACACTCCCTTTTCTTGGCTTCGACCGCCGCGGCCACGGCATCGGGAATGCGGGATATTTCCACGCGTTCGGTCACGCCCGTCTTGCGATCGCGTATTTCCGCAAATCCCGCCGCGAGGTTCTTCTCCCCGAATGTCACCCTTATCGGGATCCCGCAAAGGTCGGCGTCCTTGAACTTTATCCCCGGACGCTCGTCGCGGTCGTCCAGCAGCACCTCGATCCCGCGGCCGGAAAGCTCCTCCGCCGCGCGCACGGCTTCCCGGACCAGCCCCTCGTGCTTCATGTTCACCGGCACGACCGTCACCTCGAACGGCGCGATCGATATGGGCCAGACGATGCCGTCGGCGTCGTTGTGCTGCTCGACCGCCGCGGCCGCCGTGCGCCCGACGCCGATCCCGTAGCACCCCATGACGACAGGCTGCTCCTTTCCCGCGGCGTCCAGGTACGTGGCCGAAAGCGCCTTGCTGTATTTCGTTCCGAGGCGGAATACGTGTCCGACTTCTATCCCGCGTGAGAAGCGCAAGGGCGCGCCGCACCTGGGGCACGAATCGCCTTCCGCCACCAGCCGCAGGTCCGCGTACGCCTCCGGCGCGAAGTCCCTGCCCGGCACGACGTCCACCAGGTGGGCGTCCTTTTCGTTGGCGCCGGTCGCGCCCGCCGCGATCCCCTTTACGGAGTGGTCGGCCAGTATCTTCATCGAAAGGCCCACCGGCCCCGCAAACCCCGAAGGCGCGCCGGTCAGAAACCGGACGCGTTCCTCGGGCGCGAGGCGGATCCAGTCGGCGGCCAGGAGGTTTTTGACCTTGACCTCGTTCACCTCGTACCTGCCTGATACCAGGACCGCGACGTCACCCTTGTCCGATTCGAACACCAGGGTCTTTATCAAGGCCCCGGGATCGATGCCGAGGAACCCCGCGACCTCTTCTATCGTCCGCTTCCCCGGGGTGGAAACCTTCCGCGGTTCGCTCGCGCCGCCGCCGGATGCCTCGGAAAAGGCCGGAGGCGGGACTTCCGCCTTTTCCACGTTTGCTGCGTAATCGCACGCCTCGCACGAGACGATGGCGTCCTCCCCGGAATCGGCGATCACCATGAACTCGTGGGAGCTGCTCCCGCCGATCGCCCCGGTGTCCGCTTCCACCGCCCGGAACGAAAGTCCCATCCTGCGGAATATCCGGCAGTAAGCCTCGTACATCCTGCGGTACGATTCCGCCGCTCCGCTCTCGTCCGCGTCGAAGGAATACGCGTCCTTCATGAAGAACTCCCTGCCCCGCATCAGCCCGAACCTCGGGCGGATCTCGTCCCTGAACTTGTCCTGGATCTGGTAGAGGTTCACCGGCATCTGGCGGTACGAACGGATCTCCCTGCGGACGAGGTCCGTCACGACTTCCTCGTGGGTGGGCCCCAGGCAGAACTCGCGGTCCGCCCTGTCCTTGAAACGCAGGAGCTCCTTTCCGTATGCATCCCAGCGGCCGCTCTCCCTCCACAGCTCGGACGGGATCACGCAGGGAAAAAGAACCTCGAGCGCTCCCGCGCGGTCCATCTCCTCCCGGAGGATGCGCTCCACCTTGCGCAAAACGCGAAGGCCCGCGGGCAGGTAGTTGTAGATGCCCGAGGCCACTTTCCTTATCATCCCTGCGCGCAGCATCAACCGGTGGCTCGTCACCTCCGCGTCGGAAGGCGTCTCCTTCGTCGTCGGCATGAGGTAGCTGGAGTACCGTATCAACGGGCTCTCCTTCCCGCGGCAGCCTGGCGCATGGCGAGCCGTACGACCTCGTCCACGATCTCGTTCTCCTTCACCTTCTTCACTATCGCCCCCTTGACGAAGATCAGCCCCTCTCCCCTTCCGCCCGCCACCCCGACATCCGCCTCCCTGGCCTCTCCCGGGCCGTTGACCGCGCATCCCATCACCGCCACCTTCAGCGGCGCCTTGACGCGCGAGAGCCTGCGCTCGACCTCGAGCGCTCCTGCGCGGTCCATCTCCTCCCGGAGGATGCGCTCCACCTTGCGCAAAACGCGAAGGCCCGCGGGCAGGTAGTTGTAGATGC
>DATBLU010000256.1:0-2317 GCA_036555205.1 Candidatus Deferrimicrobiaceae bacterium | reverse complement strand
CAGCGGGTGGCCGACGAAGCCCTCGTACATGAGGATCCGCACCAGGTTAGGATGGTCGCGGAAGACGATGCCGTACATGTCGAACGCCTCGCGCTCGTACCAGTTCATCCCCGGCCACACGGAAGACACGGAGTCGATCGTCGGGTCCTCCTCGTGGAGGCGCGACTTTATCCGCACCCGCCGCTTCTTCTCCATGGAATACAGGTGGTATACCACCTCGAACCGGGGGACCTCGCCCAGGTAGTCCACCCCGGTCAGGTCCATCGCGAATTCGAAGCGCAGGTCCGGGTCGTCGCGCAGGAAGGTGCAGATCTCCACGATCTTCTCCCTGCGGACCATGGCCGTGTCGTCGCCGAAGTCGGAATGCGTCGAGACGACGGCGTCGCCGAACCTCTCGGTCAGTTTCCTAAGCACAGGGCTTTTGGTCTCTTCGGCCATCTTCCTTCCGCCATGCCTTCAGATCTTGATCGGCCAGCGCTCCGCGGCCCGCGGGGCGCCCGTCTCCAGCATCTTCTGGATGGCCACGACGGCGTCGATGATCCCCTCCGGGTTCGGCGGGCAGCCCGGGATGTAGACGTCGACGGGGATGATCTTGTCGATCCCCTGCAGGACGCTGTAGTTGTTGTAGAACCCGCCCGAGGATGCGCAGGCCCCCATCGCCACCACCCACTTGGGCTCGAGCATCTGCTCGTAGATGCGGACCAGGACCGGCGCCATCTTGTAGTTGATCGTCCCCGCGACGAGCAGCATGTCGGCCTGCCGCGGGGAGAACCGGACGACCTCGGCGCCGAACCGGGACAGGTCGTAGTGCGTGCCGAACGCCCCCATGACCTCGATCCCGCAGCAGGCGGTCGCGAACGTGAACGGGTAGATCGAGTACTTTCGCCCCCACGCGATCATCGACTCGAGCGTCGTCAGGGCGTACCCGCCCCCCGGGGGGGCGTCTGCGGGGCGATCCCCTACTGCCATTCCAGCGCTCCCTTTTTCCAGGCGTAGACGAGTCCCGCGAGCAGGATCAGGACGAAGATCAACATCTCGACGAAGCCGAACCACCCCAGCTGCCGGAAGAGGACCGCCCACGGGTACAGGAACGCAGATTCGAGGTCGAAGAGGATGAACAGCAGGGCGATCAGGTAGAACTTGACCGAGATGCGAACCGAGGCGGTCGTGAAGGGGTCGACGCCGCACTCGTAGACGCTGTACTTGACCTTGTCGTATTTGCGGGGGCCGATCGCCTGGGACAGGAAAACGAACGCCACCGCCATCCCCACCCCGATCACGAGCATCAGGAGGACCGAGAAGTACGGGTCGGAGAACCGGATGGAGGATACGAAGTTCGCCACGGCGCCCCCTTCCAGAGGAACTAGAAAGCCATGAGCTTGACGGAATTCTCCGCAACCCGTATCACGGGTTCCCAATATACCCCGAGAACGAGCGTCGGAATCGCGAGAAGGCAGAGGAGCGCGCGGGGAAACGCGGGGACGGAAAGCGCCGCGCCCTCCTTCGCGTCCTCCAGGAACATGACCTTGACGATGCGCGCGTAGTAGTAAAGCGAGATGGCGCTGTTGATCGCCGCCACCACGGCCAGCCAGTAGACTCCCTTGTTGATGACCTCGGCGAACAGGTAGACCTTCCCGATGAATCCCGAGAACGGCGGAATGCCCGTAAGCGCGAACAGGAAGACGGCGAGCGAAACGGCCGCGAACGGCGCCCTGCTGCCGAGGCCGGAATAATCGGCGATGTCCTCGCTCCTTGTCCCGTTGGCGACCAGTATCACCACGTAGAAGGCGCCCAGGTTCATGAACAGGTACACGACCAGGTAGAACAGGATCGCCTTGAGGCCCGCCGGCGTGAGCAGGACGAACCCCATCAGCATGTACCCGGCGTGCGCTATCGAGGAATATGCCAGAAGCCTCTTAACGTTCCTCTGGTTGATGGCCACAAGGTTCCCCACCGTCATCGTCGCAGCGGAGAGGACCGCGAACAGCAGCGTCCAGTCCACGGAAGAGGAGAGGTTCCAAACGCCCGTGTCCGCGTCGGGGGAGGCGAAAACGGTGTAGAAAAACCGCACCAGGACGGCGAACCCGGCCGCCTTTGGACCCACCGACAGGAACGCCGTGACCGGTGTGGGCGCCCCCTCGTACACGTCGGGGCTCCACATGTGGAACGGGACCGCCGCAATCTTGTACCCGAAACCGACCGAAACCATGACCGCCGCAAGGTACATCGGCAGCGCCGCCTTCCCCTGCGCGAGCGCCCGGCCTATCTCCCCGATCTGGGTGGAGCCGGTCAGCCCGAACAGGAGCGAGAATCCGTA
>DATBLU010000249.1:0-2655 GCA_036555205.1 Candidatus Deferrimicrobiaceae bacterium | reverse complement strand
TGCGGGCCCTGGATCGTGAAAGGCTTGCAGTCCGCCTTCTCTTCGCCGCCCACGCCCCCGAAAAACTGGTTCACGTAATGGACGATCCGGTATTTCCGGTTCCGGGAGGCGTCCCCCATTTACTTGAACCTCGAGGAAATTCTTTCGAATCCCAACTGGTTCGTGGATCCGATGATCGCCTGCAGCTCGATGGCGATGCTGCCGTCCGGAAGGCGGCATTTGCTGGAGCCGCCGGCCAGCTCCGTGATGACGCGGTCGTCGCCGATGACCTTTTCCAGCGGCGGAAGGACGACCACTTCGTTCGCGTTTCCCGTGGAAACGATGGCGTCGGCTTTCGGGTGGCCGTCGACCAGGGATTGCGAGGCGCCTGCCTGTCCCGCGAATTCGTCGGTGAGCAGGACCGTCTTGATGCCATGCGCCTCGATCTTGGAGCAGTTCATCATGAGATCTGCGTCGGGATTGCCGAATCCTTCCTTGGATACGATAACGCCGTCGGGAGAAAACGACGCGATGAGCTCGGCCGCAAGCGTGGACGACCGCTGCTTGTCGGCAAGGGTGACGTTTTCGTTGGTGATGACGCATCCCACGAAGTCCCAGTCCGTCTCATGCCTGCGCAGGAGTTCGAGGACGATGGGATTGTTCTGGTGATGATACGTCGTGTTCTTGTCGCACGCCGAGACGCAATTCCCGGAGACGATGGCGCCGAACAGCACTTCCGTCGGCACGATTCGCCGGGGCAGCATCGTCTTTACGTCCACGCCGCAGTAATACGTGTCATGCAGAAGGCCCTGCGATTGGAGCATGTACAGGTAGGCGATCCGCGGCCTGCCCTTTCCTCCTGCGCGGCTCGGAGAGGCGGAGGGGGGCGGATAATCCGGATTGAAAAGGGTTTCGCGGATGTCGGTGGATGGAGGATTTTTCATTACGGATCCGGCGATGTAATTTGAGGCCTTGAGACCGGCCAGGCGGATCGTTTTTTCGTGCTCGTGCCGCCCCATCCCCTCTTTCACGGTAACATCCAGCACCAGGTGGTGCTTTTTGGAAAAGTGCGAGTACCGTGCGCCCGGGCCGGACATGTCGATCAGCCCTTCCTGGAAGCCCACGATCGATCCCACGGTGGTCACGACCATGCCGGACAACGACACGATCTCTCCGGAAGGAATCCCGTTTGCGTCCGGATCCCATGCGGAAAGCACTCCGGGAAAAACCGGATACCCCGGGACCAGGCTCAGGCGGGGCTCGATGATATCCTTGACGGGGATGATGCGAACCGATTCTCCGGGACGGGCGATCGCCATCCTGACATCCCGGATGTTGGGATCGGAGCGCAACAGGCCGGTCAACTCGTCGATATTTATGAATAATTTACCGTTTTCCAGCCGGGTTGGAGAGGAGAAACCAAGGTCCGAGACGGGGATTTTTCTCCAAAGATGCGTAACAGGCTGCACACCCGCATGAGGTCTTGCATACGACACGTCTTCCTCCTACGGCGCGGGCTCTTTTTCAAAGATTCGGTTCCGGAAACTATATCTTGATCCCGATCTAAGTCAACCGATTTCGGCAACCGGCGACCTTACGCGATCAACATGCCCAGTATAACATCTCCCCTTCCGCTGAAAATCAAGGTGCGGTGAATATTGTCCTCCCGAGCGCCTCGTCCATCCTGTCGAGCAACTCGAGGGCACGCGCCCGCGGGAGTTTCCCCGCAACGCCCAGGACGCGGTTGCCCCGGACCGAAAACCAGGCCGGGCCGCGCGTCAACTCGGCCCTGTACATCCCCGGGCCGTCACCAATCCATCCCGGGAGCGCCGCCAGCCGCTCGATCGCCCCGCCTTTCCCGGATCCCTTGGGCGGAATCAAAAGAAGCGTCCCCTGGACGCCGGCCGCATCGAACTTCGCCTCGAATCCCGGAGCAAGCCGTTCGTCGCCAAGGATAGCGCGCTTCTGGTAGACGGTCGTGCCGGAAACTACGCCAGGGATGCGGAACGCCAGGGTCTCCGCAGGCGGATCGCCTTTTCCAGGGAGATTTTCCAGGACCGCCCTGCCCAGGGCTACCAGGTCTTCGCGCGAACCGGGAGCGGCCCTTGCGGCCCGGATACGGACAAAGTACGACCCCCGGAACAAATCGAGAGACATATCGGAGATGATCGCTTCCGACGACTCGATCCGCACCGTCTCCTGGTCGGGGAACCGATGCTGGCTGTAAACGCCGAACGCCTCGCGCGGCTCGCCGTGAAGGAACCGCTCGACCTTGTAGGTCCGCCCCTCGTCCTTGGCCCGCGCGACGATCGCCGTCGTCATTTCCTGGAATTCGTACTGGAGGAAGAGCTCCGCCTCCCCGTCGATCTCCATGTAAAGGTTATCCGGCCCGAACGTTCGCGGCGGTTCCGCAATCGTCCAGTCTACGGACCCATCGGGAAGGACGGGAACGCCGCCCGCCGTGGCTACAGGAGCAGCGACGCAGAAAAGCAGGAAGACCGAAATGGCGATGATCGCCGATCGAACTCCGGCGCCGGGCGCTCCCACGAGGATCCCCTTACGCCAGGAGCGAGTGGGCCCTGCTTGCCAATCGGCCCACCGAAAGCCCCAGGCGGCACGGGACGACGCATCCGGAGCAGGACGCACAGGCCGCGGCGGCGGCGTCGCCAAGCCCCC
>DATBLU010000245.1:0-11273 GCA_036555205.1 Candidatus Deferrimicrobiaceae bacterium | reverse complement strand
GACACCGGGGGAGTCATCGCCATTCGGCCGATGGGGTACCTCTCGAAGAAAAACGTTATCGCCCTGTCGTTCACGCCTTCCGCGATGGCGAGGATCAGTTCCCTCAGCCCGTTGCCGGGAATTTCGAAAAACGAAGGGTACCGCGAAAAGAACGGGGAGACGATGGCCTTGGTTTCCTCGGTGGTCAGAAGGTCCAGGTTGACCAATGCCGAGAGGCGCAAGTCCTTGAGCGTCATCGTCTTCAGGGTTTTACGAAGCTCTCGGACCTTCCATCCGGGAGGCGCCTCGCGCGGGTAGCGTTCCATCTCCGGCCCCAGGAGGGTTTCCGGGTCGGCAAGTATGCCGGCCGCCCGCGCCGCCCGCTCACGGATAGTTCGCAGCTCCGCTTCGCAATCCTCCGGCGTTCTCGCGGATACGGCCCGGTCGACCATCGGCGCGATATCGCCAGCTATTTTAATCAGCTCCTCAGGCGAAAGCTTGGCGAGACGTTCCAGAAGGTCGAAGTAGAGAGCGAATTCGAGCACCCCCTCGTTGAACCCGGGGTCCGACAGCATGTACGGGCGGAACAGCATTCCCGCTTTCGCGATTTCACGGCGCAGCTGCAGCGGGGTCACCTGCCCGATATGGGAGGCGATCCTGGGCCATTTTTCCCGGACCGCCATTTCCTGGTACTCCTCCTGGGTGAGGAAAGGGGGATCGAACCGCTCACCTGCCTTCTTTTTCTCAAGGAGTTCCGCCACTGCGTATTCGGCGTATGAGGGAAGGAAATTCTTAACGAACTCGCGCAGCTCCGATTCCGTCCAGTACTCGGTGTAGTTGCCCAACAGCTCTTTACGCTTTTCTTCGTCGAGGCAGTCCCCGAAGATCCGGACGGTAAACCTCAGGTGCCAGTCGCCAAACTGCTCAAGGTTGCCCATTATGTTCGAATGCCGGTCGTCGAGCCGACGCCGGACCAGTTCAACGTATGTTTCCATTGTGTCCATCACGCCAATCCCTCGCACGGGCCTATGAGCTGCTTTACATTATTTATAAACCCCTCCCGCATCTCCCTCGGGAATTCCCAGGTAACCGAAAGCATGGAGCCGGCAAACGGAAATTCCCCGTCCTCCTCCTCGCCTCCGCACGACCCTCCCTTTACCATTTGCGGCTCGGAGGCAGGGGGGCCCAACGCGGTCGCCGCTTCGGCCAGCAGCCTCTCCCCCGCATCGCTCGAGGGAACCAGGAAGGTTCCCCCGGAAGGAAGTATCGCGAATGAACACGGGAGCAGATCCCCCCCGTCATCAGCCACCAAAACGTCCACGGACCATTGGGCCGCCGACGACTTGACCGAAACCTTCCTGCAGGTATATCGCATTGATGCCTCCGTAAGCTACTGGATGTAAATGGTAATATCCGCCCCCGAACGAGGCATGACCGGCGTCAGGCCGCCGGGCTGTCCCCGCCGCCGGACAGTTTCCTGCGCAGCATCATGAGAAGGTCGTCAGGGATGAACGCCACGAGGCCGCTTTTGTGATATTCGTCGCCCAGCCACTCCGCGATGTGCGCCCGGTGCTCCTCGAGGATGTCGAGCTCCCGGTCGAACACGAACACCACGATTCGCCGGTCGTCTCCATCGTAAAACCTATATGCGTATAGCTCCCCGGGCAGGGCCTGGATGTCGATCCCGATCACGTCGCCGTCGGCCAGGCCGAACGCCCGATTTATCTCTATCAGCGTGAAGATCCGGTCCCCGATCTCGATCGATTCGGACTTGGTCCACGGAAGACCGAACCGTTGGTCCATGATTTCCTTGTCCTGAACGCCCATTGCCGCCCCCGCCTGGTCCCTGGAAACGTTTCTTTAGGTAAAACGGCCGAAACGGCCGGAACGTATCTTTTACACCTCGCCGTCCAAAACTGTCAAGCCAATATATAATTGCGTTTTGAGGTTTAACGAAAACCTTTTGAAATTCCAGCGGATGGTTTCCTTGACACCCATTCTGCCGGCGGATACAATTCGCCCTGTCCCATCCATTTTTTCGAGGAGGCGTACGCACGTGGGCAAGCTTTCGACGAAGCGATCGGAAAGGCTGTTCCGCGCGGCCAAGAATGTAATCCCCGGGGGGGTGAACTCTCCGGTGCGGGCTTTCCGCTCCGTAGGGGGAACGCCGCTGTTCATCGCCAAGGCCAAAGGGGCGACCGTCACCGACGCCGACGGAAACACCTTCATCGACTACGTTTCATCCTGGGGCCCCATGATCCTGGGGCATGCCCATCCCGCGGTCGTCGCGTCGATCCGGCGCGCCGCAGGCAAGGGGACGAGCTACGGCGCCCCCACCGAAGGGGAGGTCGTCCTTGCAAGCCTCATTCGGAACGCGTTCCCTTCCATGGAAAAGGTGCGGCTTGTCTCCTCGGGCACCGAGGCGGCGATGAGCGCCGTGCGACTGGCGCGCGGGTACACCGGGCGGGACAAGATCGTCAAGTTCGAGGGCTGCTACCATGGGCACGCCGACTCCATGCTGGTCAAGGCGGGCTCGGGGGCGCTCACGTTCGGGCAACCCGATTCCCCAGGCGTACCGAAGGACCTGGCCAGGCACACCCTTACCGCGACCTTCAACGACATCGCTTCAGTCCGTCGCCTGTTCGAGAGGAACAGGGGGCAGATCGCCGCCGTCATCGTCGAGCCGGTGCCCGGAAACATGGGCGTCGTCCTTCCGGCTCCCGGCTTCCTCGACGCTCTGCGCAAGATCACCAGGCAGGAAAGGGCCCTGCTGGTTTTCGACGAGGTGATATCGGGGTTCCGCGTGGCGTTCGGCGGCGCGCAGGAGCTTTTCGGGATCGATCCCGACCTGACCATCCTCGGCAAGATCATAGGCGGGGGACTTCCCGTCGGCGCTTTCGGCGGACGGAGGGACGTCATGGACGCCTTGTCGCCGGTCGGCCCCGTGTACCAGGCAGGCACCCTGTCGGGGAATCCCCTGGCGGTTGCGGCCGGCATCGCGTGCCTGACGGAGCTTGCCGCAAAGGGGACGTACAAAAAACTGGGGGATAAAGCCGATTACCTGGCCGAGGGGCTGCACGGAGCGTTCGAGAAGTCAGGGGTCCCGACCTGGACCAACCGCGTCGGCTCGATGTGGACCACCTTCTTCCAGAAAGGGCCGGTCGTCGACTATGCGACGGCGAAGAGAAGCGATACGGCCGCCTACGCCGGATATTTCCACGGCCTCCTCGCGCGGGGAATCTACACCGCTCCCTCGCAGTTCGAGGCCGGCTTCGTATCGCTCGCGCACACCCGGGCCCAGCTGGACAGGACGATCGCGGCGGCCCGGCAGGTCCTCGGGGCAAGGCTGTTTTCAGGTTGACGGCCTGTTCGAATCCGTGATAGGAAACTTAGGTTTTTATCGCCGTGACCGATAAACAGGACCGCAAAGAGCTTTTCCGGGAACTGGGCAGGTACAGCGCCCTCGGCCTGGAGATGGCCATTTCGGTCGTCATCGGCCTGGCGATCGGATACTACCTGGACAAATGGCTCGGGACCGGTCCCTGGCTTACGGTCGTCTGGATCGCGATCGGTTTCGCCGCGGGCGTGCGGAGCCTGTACCGGTCCGCGGTCCAGTCGGAAAAGGACCTGGAGAAGAACGAAGAGGAGAAGAGGAAGCCCGGTGGCAAGTGACGGGCCGAGGGCCAAGGAAGAGCCGGGCGCCCCGCCCCTTCAATCAGCCGAGAGAAAGATCCTCCTCTCGGCCGCAGTGGTCCTGGCCGGGATCGCATTGACCGGCCGCTTCCGCATGCTCCCGGGCGCCGCCGCCGGCGCCGCCGTAGCCTACGGCAACTTCTTCCTGATCCGAAAGATCCTGGAGAAGGCGTTTGCCGGCGGTGGAGCGGTCCGGAAAGGGTTCATCGTACAGTACGTTCTCAAGTTCTTCGGCCTGGTGGCGGTCGTCTACCTCGTCGTCCGCTCCGGGTGGTTCGATGTGCTGGGATTTCTGCTCGGGCTGTCCTGCCTTTTCCTCGGGATCCTGCTCGAGGGGCTGACCAGGGCGGCGACGGTGAAAACCAGGTAAGGAGGGCGTTCGCGATGCTGAGACGGCTTGCGGCTGCGGCCGCGGCTCTCTTCGTGCCCGCGACGGCATTGGCCGCCGAGGAGCACGGGTTTTCCTTCTTCATGGCCCTTCCCGGAGGGAAGGAATACTACTATTTCTACGCGGCGGTCCTCGTGGCGGCGCTGATATCCGCCGGAAGCTTCCTCGTCGTCGGACGCAGGAAGCCCGAAGAGATGGTCATCCCGGAGCCGCGGCTCACCCTGCGCAACTTCTTCGAGCTGATCCTCGGGTTCCTTGTAAGCATAGGCGAGGACATCCTGGGGCATCACGCGAAAAAATACATGCCGCTTCTTGCGACCTGCTTCGTCTTCATCCTCTTCATGAACCTCATGGGGCTGATCCCCGGCCTGCTGCCCCCGACCCAGAAGATGAACATCACCGTCGGCCTCGCCGTGGTCATTTTCCTTTCAACGCACTTCTTCGGCGTCAAGGAGAACGGGCTCCCCTATTTCAAGCATTTCCTCGGGCCGGTCTGGTGGCTGGCGCCGATCATGCTGCCGATCGAGATCATCTCCCACCTCGCGCGGCCGCTTTCCCTCTCGCTCCGTCTCATGGGCAACATAACGGGAGACCATGCCGTGGTCGGGGGGTTCATGGCGCTGGCGTTCGTCGGATGGGCGGTCCCGTCGGTGTTCATGGGCCTTGGCGTTTTCGTCTCGTTCATGCAGGCGTTCATCTTCACCGTGCTCTCCATGATATACATCTCGGGCGCGGTGGCGCACGAAGAGGAGCACTGATCCGGCTCAAGGCACGAGGCATCACCCGCGCCGGACGGGCGGAACCGCCCGGCGGGATCTCATAAATCGAAAGGGGGACACCCGATGTTCCGCAGAATCACCTTCTCATTTCTGCTGGCGCTGCTCGTCGTGGCAGCGGCCTCCGTGGCCTTCGCACAAGAAGGGGCTGCCGCCGCAGCGGACGGGAGCAGCGTCAAGACCTTCATCGCACTGGCCGCAGGATTCGGCATAGCGATCGCATCCTTCGGAGGGGCGCTCGGCCAGGGCAAGGCCATCGCCGCCGGGCTGGAGGGGATCGCCCGCAATCCTTCCGCCCAGAACAAGATCTTCATCCCGATGATCGTCGGCCTCGCGCTGATCGAGTCCCTGGTCATCTACACCCTGGTCATCGCGTTCATCCTCGTGGGGAAGCTTTAAACCCGAAGACCGCGAACCCGGCGCACCGTTTCGACGAGGGCCCCTTCGGGGGCCCTTTTCTTTTCCGCTTTATTTCCCAAATTTCGTAAAACTCAAATTAGCGATCATATTCACGATTTTCCACACGAGAACGATAATGTAAAAACAATAGCGTCAATAAATTGACGCTATTGGATTAAAGTTCGGCGGGCGCTCGCCGATATGACAAGACGTTGACTACTGGATATGGCGAGGCTATCGCATTGAACGCGAATAATCAACGGACCGGGAGGGCCACAATGAAAAGAATCGTCGGATTTCTGGCAATCGCTCTCGCAATGACCGGCTTCTTGTCAGCGTGCGGAGGAGGGGGCGGTTCCGCCGGCACCGCGGCAGTGGGGGGCGCAGGCGACCCCACCGCGATGACGGTCGCGGAGAAGGTCAGCGTCGTCGACGCCCAGGCTGAAGGCGGGGGCGCCCTCTCGATGGCAAGGTCCGCCGTGCGCGCGCTGGCCATCCCCGCGGACTCGGATTACAACAACGACAGGAGCTACATCTACGTCGAGGAGCGGTCAGTCCAATCGTTCAACACGGTGAACGAGATACTCTGCATGATGGCGCAGACCCGGTACGGAGACATGCTCAACAAGGGGCCCTACAAGGCGCAGGTCGACGGGAACCAGTGCAGGGGCAGGGATTCGGCCTCCGCAGGGGGCGAGGAGTCGTCCAACCAGTCGTCGGGCGCAAACATGCCCAAATACGAGCTGTGGACGGTGGAATCCTCGCGGGCCGACGACGCATCCCCGCAGATCCTGAAGGCCTGGGTCCATGAGTCCGCCGGCGAACAGGAACCGGAGAAGATCATCCTGGCCAAGGCGGTCATAACGGAAGGGGTGAGCGACACCAATCCGTACGGCATATTCACGATGAACTTCCTCGCCTACCCGGTCGTCGGGGGCGTTCAGCAGCAGACTCCGATGTTCCGCGGGGTTCTCAATTCCGAACTGGTCGACGGGAAAGTGCTGCTCAAGTTCTTCGACGTGGGAGGATTCGGAGACATGTCGTTCACCGAGAAGGTGGTCGTGGACCGCGGCGCGGGCGGCTTGACCGGCGGCGGGACCCTCTTTACGCAGGACAATTCCGCGATGGGAAGCAATACGACTTCCTTCGACATCGCCTTCAACGCTTCCAACTTCCACCGCGTGGACACGGGAACCTCCGCGGATGTCTGCCTGGACCGCCTCAACTTCGACGAATCGGCGTGGAGATACGGCGTATACGACGACAACGGTGCGCGGGTCGTCCGCAATTCCGGCTTCCCCGTCCGCCTCTCCCGCGGCGGCACCGACTACCACGGGTACATCGGCTACTACGGCCCCTGGTTCCCGAATAACGTGACGCTCGTCGACGGGGAGACCGTCTACAAGCAGACTTACGGCCCGGGCGGCGGCTCGGAGACGGAGTACCAGGTACTCGTCGCCGGCGGCAAGCTCCAGAAGCACACCCGGAAACTGCTGACCCTGGGGGACATCGTCAACATCCCGCTCGACCTCGGCGAGTTCGATCCCATATCGGGAACGGACAACCAGTTCCGCGTCACCTGGGACGGTGCGCAATTCCTCAAAACGGCCAAGATGAACAAGACCAACATGACATGGGAGAACATTACCCCGGTCGCCATCGACATGACCAACCTGCGGTTTCCCGACTTGAACTTCTGGTCGCAGGCGCTGGGAGGGAGCGTGCAGGTACCTCTGCAGCCGTGCACGCAGAACGGCACCCCGCCCAACAACACGTTTTCCTGCGCCGCCAGCAACGCCACCCAGGTAGTTTCCTATTCCGTGGTGGCCGTGAATCCATCCGACACCGTACCCGCGACGCTGCTGTGCTTCGAAAACTGCCCTGACGCCGCGAACCTGGAGACCGCGAACCCGTTCCACATGTCCTCGGGCTACCAGCCTGTCCCGCCCGACCAGGCCGACCCCTCGGCTGCGTATACGTTCGACTTGGCGGACATGCTCCTGAAGAGCGGCCAGACGAGCATCGTCGCCTCGTCGCTCAGCGGGAACTTCCAGTTCGGGCTTATGAGCGGCCCGCTGTTCGACAACACTACGGCGAACCTGGACCTTCTCAAGTGCGACTGGGACAACAACACATGCGCGTGGCAGGCAAGGAGCAAGCTCCCCGTCTACTACACCTGGGAGACGGGCACCAACAACTGGAACAGGCTCGTCGCCCTCAAGTCCGGCGGCTCGTTCCTTTCCTTCGACCCGCCGCTGCAGCTCGCGTACACGCACCTCGCGGCGGGCAAGTACCAGAACGCCAAGTTCTACCTGGAATACGGCGGCATCGGAGACCTCCACGGGATCCCGGGCAAGTGCGTAAGCATGGATACCGGCGCCGATGCCGACTGCTCCACGGGCGGCCCCGGCTCTCCGATACGGTGGGTCCCCGAGTTCACGATTCCCGACGGGAGCACCGCCACCGATTCGCTCAGCGCGACGTACTACATGAAGGCGCTCGAGAAGGAGCAGCGGATGCAGGTCGTGGCCGGCACGGCATGCTCTTCGCTCCCGGTAACCTCTTACGCCTCCCAGCTGCCCGGCCTCTCCGACTGGAGCGACCCGGCAATCGGCGCGGAGCCCGTAGTGACAGGCGCCCCCGCGGTCATCGGCGGCGTGCTGCAGTAAGCATTAAAAAGCGCAAATCCCCGCAGCGGGCGGGGCGCCCCGGGCGCCCCGCCTTTTTTTATTGCGATTTTCATTGATCCGTTCCGCCCGCACGGTCATCCTAGGATCGTCATCCCGGGATCGCAACGCGGTGAAAACTTCGGCGCAGGAGGAATCCATGCCGTACGTGAACATCAAGATCACGAGGGAAGGGGCGACGAAGGAGCAGAAGGCCAGGCTGATAGACGGGGCGACCCGCCTGCTCCAGCACGTCCTCGGTAAAAACCCCGCAACGACGGTCGTGGTGATCGACGAGGTCGAAACCGACAACTGGGGGATCGGGGGGGAGACCGTAACGGAGCGCAGAAAAAGCGGGCAATGAATTGTACGCTTCTTGTTTCATCTGGAAATCTGTATAATTTCTTGCTCTATCCCCGCAGAGGACCGAATGAGAATCGATCCGCTCGTATTCGAGGCGAAGTTCCCGGAATGCTGCCGGCCTGACCGGTGCCGCAGCCGCTGCTGCCGGTTCGGAGTATGGGCGGACGAAGGGGAGATGAAGGCGATCCTGGCGAACCGGGACCTCTTTCTCCCCTACGTGCGTCCCGAGGCCGCGGAGCCGGCCCTTTGGTTCGGCCGCGCCGAGGAAGACCGGGACTGCCCGAGCGGGACGGCGGTGGAGACCCGGGTGATCGAAGGGGCCTGCGCGTTCCTGCATCCGGCCCACGGCTGCGCGCTGCAGAAGGCGGCGATCGACGCGGGGCTCCATGAATGGCGATTCAAGCCCAGGTTCTGCGTCATGTTCCCGCTGGTGCTCTCAGGGGGGACCCTGACCGTCGACGAGGACATGAAATCGCTTTGGTGCATGAAGGAGAAAAACCGGACTCACCCGATCGCGCAGGCCGTACAAAGGGAAGTCCAGTTCCTATTCGGCCCGGAGATGGCGCGGGTCCTTACCCGCCAGCCGCGCGCCCGCTAGGCTCGGCGGCCGGCAGCCTCTTTCCCCCGTTCAGCACCTTCCGCAGGAATCGTCCCGTGTAGGATCGGGGATTGCGGGCAACCTCTTCCGGGGTCCCGCAGGCGATCACCTCGCCTCCCCTGTCTCCTCCCTCGGGTCCCAGGTCGATGACGTAGTCCGCCGTCTTGATCACGTCGAGGTTGTGTTCGATTATGATGACCGTGTTCCCGGCGGACGCGAACATCTGCAGCACGGCGAGCAGTTTTTGTATGTCGTCGAAGTGCAGGCCGGTGGTCGGCTCGTCCAGGAGATAGACCGTCTTCCCGGTCGCACGCTTGGAGAGCTCCCTTGCGAGCTTGACGCGCTGGGCCTCCCCCCCGGAGAGCGTGGTCGCGGGCTGGCCCAGGCGGATGTATCCCAGCCCGACCCGCGACAGGGTTTCCAGCTTTCCCCGGATCGCCGGGATGTTCGAAAGGAACTCGAGCGCCTGGTCGACCGTCATGTCGAGGACGTCGGCGATCGTCCTGCCCTTGTAGGCGATCTCGAGCGTCTCCCGGTTGTACCGCTTCCCCCGGCAGACTTCGCAGGTGACGTAGACGTCGGGCATGAAGTGCATCTCGATCTTGAGGATCCCGTCCCCCTCGCACGCCTCGCACCGGCCGCCCTTGACGTTGAACGAATATCGGCCGGGCCTGTACCCCCTGGCCTTGCTCTCCGGCAGCATCGCGAATAGGTCCCGGATCGGGGTGAAGGCGCCCGAGTAGGTCGCCGGGTTCGACCGCGGCGTCCGCCCGATGGGCGACTGGTCGATGTTGATCGCCTTGTCCACCAGTGAAAGCCCGGAGAGGGAGTCGTGGGCCCCCGGGCGGTCGCGCGAGCCGAAGATCTTCTGCGCAAGCGCGCGGTGCAGCGTGTCCAGGACCAGCGTCGATTTCCCAGAGCCCGAAACGCCCGTGACGCACGTTATGACCCCGAGCGGGAAGGCTACGTCTATGCCCTTAAGGTTGTTGGCCCGGCATCCGTGCAGCGTGAGGAAGCTGCCGTTCGGACGCCGCCGTCCCCGCGGCACCGGTATGCTTTTCTTTCCGGAAAGGTACTGCCCCGTGAGCGACGCCTCGTTCCCGAGGATTTCCTCCGGCGGGCCGGCCGCCACCACCGCGCCGCCGTGCTCTCCGGCGCCCGGCCCCATATCGATCACGTAATCCGCCGTGCGGATCGTCTCCTCGTCGTGCTCCACGACCAGCACCGTGTTTCCCAGGTCGCGAAGCTCCTTGAGAGTGGACAGCAGCCTGCGGTTGTCGCGCTGGTGAAGCCCGATGGAGGGCTCGTCCAGTATGTACAGGACTCCCATCAGCGACGACCCGATCTGCGTCGCAAGCCTGATCCTCTGCCCCTCGCCTCCCGAGAGCGTGGACGAGGCGCGGTCAAGCGTCAGGTAATCCAGCCCGACGTTCAGGAGGAACGACAGCCGCGACCCGATTTCCTTCAGTATCCTGGCCGCGATCTGGGCCTCGCGCTGCCCCAGGGAGAGGGACCGGAAGAAATCCAGCGCCTCCTTGACGGAGAGCCGGGTCAGCGCGTCGATCGACAGCTCCCCCACCTTTACGCACAGGGCCTCTTTTTTGAGCCTCGCGCCGCCGCAGGCCCGGCACGGCCTGTTGTTCATGTACCTCGAAAGCTCCTCGCGTATGTCCTCGGAGTCCGTCTCCCTGAACCGCCGCTCCAGGTTTCCGATCACTCCCTCGAACGGCTTGGTGAAGAAATACCGCCGTTCGCCCTCCTCCATGAAGAACCGGACGGGCTCGCCAGACCCGTGAAGGAGGACCTCCCGCACCTTGGCCGGCAGCTCGCCGAACGGCGTCTGCAGGGAGAAGCCGAAGTGCCTGGAGAGCGCCTCGAGCATCTGGTAGTAGAAGATAGTCGTGCGCTTCTTCCAGGGGTCGATCGCCCCGTCCCGGATGCTCCTGCTTTTATCGGGGACGATGAGGTCGGGATCGAAGTAGATGGTCGTCCCCAACCCGTCGCACTCCGTGCAGGCGCCGTGCGGGCTGTTGAAGGAAAAGAGCCTCGGGGTGACCTCCGAAAAGCTGACGTTGCAGTCGGGGCAGGCGAACTTCTCGCTGTAGATCGTGCGCTGCCCCTTCCCGTCCACGATGCGGACCAGCCCCTCCGAAAGCGTGAGGGCGAGCGCTACCGAATCGGCCAGCCGCCCCCGCGACGCCTCCGAAATGCGTATCCGGTCGACCGACACCTCGATATCGTGCTTCCTGTTCCTGTCCAGGACGATCTCTTCCCCGAGGTCCCGCGCCTCGCCGTCCACCACCACCCGGGAGAAGCCGTCGCGCGCAAGCTTGGCGAGCTCCTTCCGGTACTCCCCTTTCCGCCCGCGGACCACCGGCGACAGCACCTGGACCTTCTCGCCCTCCCCCATC
>DATBLU010000236.1:0-2816 GCA_036555205.1 Candidatus Deferrimicrobiaceae bacterium | reverse complement strand
TCGAAGATGAAGTTCTTCCTCGTCTGCTCGCTTATGAACTTGACCAGGACGGGAAGGTCGACGTCCGTGAAATCCATCGAAAGGAACACGGGCGGCCGCTTCGCATCCACGGGTTCGCGCGGCGGGGCGGCGGGCTTCACTTCCTCGGCAGGGGCGACAGGAGGCTTCGCCTCCTCGGCCGGCGGCGCCGCGGGAATGACCTCCTCGGTCATGACGGCCGGAGGCTGGAGATCCCCTGCGGGTGCAGCCTCGGGCTTCGCCTCGCCGGTCGGCAAGGTCGCCGCCTGGTTGTCGGCCGCAGGCTGGGGGCCTCCCGCCTCGGGGGGGTCCGCCGCGAACGCTGGCGCGGCAAGAAGCCATAACGCCGCAAGGCCTGAGAACAATTTTCTCATCGCTTGCTCCCTGATCATCGGATTTCGTAATTTATCGAGCTTTTCTGCCCCTGGCGCAGAATGTTTACGGTGACGCGCTTTTCGTCCTTGAGGTTCTGGAAGATCGTGTAAATCTTGTCCGGAGTGGAAAGATCCACGCTGTTCACCTGCTGGAGGACGTCACCGCCTCGAAAACCCAGCTGCTCGAAAGCGGATCCCGGGCGCACCGAAGCGATCCGATAGCCCGCGGATTTGTTTCCCTCGAAATACGGTACGAGACGGACGTTGGTCATGTACTGGTTTATGTTGCCGGTAATCTGGCTGACTGTCGCCTCGTCGAGGGAGAAGAGGTTATCACCCAGGCGGGTGACGCGGATCTCTCCCTGGGCGGCTGCCGGAGGCCGGGCGCCGGGGGCGGTCGTCACGGGCGTCGCCGGCGGAGCGACGCTCCGTGTCTTCGATCCCACCGGCAGGATTTCGAGAACTTCCTGGCCTTTCCCGCTGGAAAGGATCGCCTTGTCCCGCTCGATGCGCGCGAGGCGCACTCCGGGCTCCAGCTCGGCTCCCTCCCTTTCGATCTTGGGCTCCTTCATCCCCTCCGCCCAAAGGATCGCCCGTCTCGACGCCCGCGTGTCTGAGGAGACGGTCCCGAGAAGCACGAATTTGGTTTTCGGCCCCTCGGCCTGTTTCGCGAGCCCCGCCAATTTCGAGGGAAGGTCCATCTTCTGGTCCGGCGCGAAGATATTCGTCCACCGTTCAGGGGGAAGGGCAGGCGTCTTCGGTCCTTCCGATGCCTTGCCGCGGGTCGATGCGGCGGCCGCCGGAACGGGAGACCGGGCAGGGAAGATGCGGCTGGCCGCGAACCCCAGGGATGCGGCCGTGACCGCTATTGAAATGCCGACGATTGCGTAAAACGCCGATTTTTGCATTCATTCCCCGTCTTGCGAGTACGAACAGATCATTTTTTCCTGTTTTGGACGGGGAGTCAACTTCATTGGGACGTTTCCGTTCCGCGAGGCCGTCCCCGCCCCGCCCGAAAGCGGTCCCTAAGGGGCGCCCCGCGCGCGTCATGCCGCTGAACGGTGCGGTTTTTCCTTCCCCCGGATGTCGATATATGTATACTGTATACAAACAATGAACTGGTATAACAGCATCAGCGTGAAGATCGTCCTGTGCGTCGTCGGGATGATCCTCATCGTGAACGGCGCGCTGGCCTACCTTTACCTGTCGATACAGAAGGAGAACCTGAACGTTACGTTTCTCCGGACCGCCTCGCAGCTCAGCGAAACGATTAAAAAATCGATCCAGAACGACATGCTCGAGAACCGGAAGGAAGCCGCCTACAAGATCATGCGGACGATAGGGGGCCAGGAGGGGATCGAACGGGTCAGGATCTACAGCTACGAGGGGAAGATCCTGTTTTCCAGCGACAACACCGAGGTGGGCCGGATGGTCGACAAGCGGGCGGAGGCATGCTACGGGTGCCATTCCGAGGCGCGCCCGCTGGAACGGCTGGCGACGTCCGAGCGAAGCCGGGTCTTCTTCGCCACGGGAAGAAGCGACCCGCCGGGGATGGGTCACCGCATACTGGGGATCATCAACCCGCTGTACAACGAGTCGGGATGCTCTTCGGGGGCTTGCCACGCGCACCCCGATACGCAGAAGGTCCTCGGCGTGATCGACGTCACGATGGACCTGAGCGAAGTGGACGCCCAGATGGCGGGCGCTCGTGGCAAGGTCCTTCTCGTGAGCGTCGTATCCATCACCGCCATCTGCATCATAGTCGCGCTCATCCTCTTCCACTTCATCGAGAGGCCGGTCAAGGAGCTCGTTCTGGGAACGCAAAGAATCTCCGGGGGCGACCTGGAACATTTGATCCCGGTGAGCACCAACGACGAGATGGGGCACCTTGCGTCGTCATTCAACCAGATGACGCGCAACCTTCAGCGGGCGCATGAGGAGATCCAGGAGGGCATTCATAACCTGGAACACAAGGTGGAGGAACGGACGGCGGAGCTCAAGGCGACGCAGTCGCAGCTGCTGCATTCCGAGAAGCTGGCCGCCGTCGGGGCGCTGGCCGCCACCGTGGCGCACGAGATTAACAACCCGCTGACCGGCGTCTACACGTACATAAAGCTCATGGAGAGGAAGATCGAACAGGGGCATTACGGAGCCGCGGACGCGGAAAAATACGCCGGGTACCTGGATACGATGCGCAGGGAGGTCGAGCGGACGACCGCCATAGTCCAGAACCTGCTGGATTTCACGCGGCCGAAGGAGCCGGTCCGCAAGAGCCTGAACCTCGTCAAGGTGGTGGAGGAGTCCCTGTCGCTCATCAGGAACAAGCTGAACCTTAACAACGTGGAGGTGGTGAACCTGTTGGAGCCTCTTCCGGATGTCATGGCCGACCCGGCGCACATGAAGCAGGTGTTCCTGAACCTCATG
>DATBLU010000214.1:0-1505 GCA_036555205.1 Candidatus Deferrimicrobiaceae bacterium | reverse complement strand
GAACCCGCCCGGGACGGGTCGATCCGGTGGTTTATTTCCGGATCGTCCATGCCACCCAAGATGGCCGGATCGGCGCACCCCAAGACACCGTCCCATTTTCGGGATGCGGCCCTCGAGTGAAGCCGTATCAGGCCGTGCAGGCGTCGATGCAACAGGCCACTGGATCGCGTGCGCCCCACCCTCTCCCTACCAGGATGGAAAATCAAACTCGACTTGTAATGAATCGAGAAACTTGTTGAAACCGACGAACAGCTCCATGACTCCCAGGGCTTCGACAATCTCCGCGTCAGTCACACCCAGCGTCCTCAACGCCTGGAACTGCTCGTCTCCAATTCGCAGGGGAGTCAGGTTCGCCTTGCGGGCAATACCGATCAATGCCATTTCCTTGGCCGTAAATTCGCTCCCGCCCAAATTCTCCATGATCCCCGAGATAGCCTTCCGCGACAGGCCAATGGAACTCAGAGCGGCGCTGTGGGCCCCCACGCAGTAGTCGCAGCCGTTGTCCTTGGAGACCAGGACGGCGATGGTCTCCTTGACTTTCCGGCTCAAGCCGCCTTCCATCATCATGGCCTTGACCATGTTCCAGTTCGCCCGCAGGAGCGGCGGGTGATGAGCCGCCGTGCGGAACAGGTTGGGTACTTTACCGAAAGCGGATTCCATCTCCCGGAAAATGTCGGCCGTTTCACCGCTTGCCTGCCGCGAATCGAGAGGATCGATGCGGGACATGTTTCCCTCCCTTGAATTGATGTGATCTCCTGTCCGTTCCCGTACGGTCGCCATCGCACCGCCCCCGCCGCGTATCGGTGGGGGCGGTGCGTCCCGAGGGTCATGCCGACTCCTTCCACTCGCGGCCGGCGAACATCTCGTCAATCGGCGTGTGGAGCAGGTGGTTGGAGTAGTTGCTGAGCGTCTTCACTCCGATCGCAAGGATGATTTCCAGCACATGACGCTCCGAATACCCCGCCCCGAGAAAGGCAAGGACTTCAGCCTTCGAGGGCAGCCCGTGGGTGGCGAGCAGCGTGGCGGTGAAAGTGCTGAGCGCGGCCAGCTTGGAATCGGGAATCGCGAGGCCGCTGCGGATGGCCTCGGTCACCAGTTGCGGCACCTTGGACATCCGGTCGGCGATCCAACTGTGTGCCGCCATGCAGTACTCGCAGCCGTTGATACGGCTGATCGTCAGAAGCACGACCTCCTGCTCGGGTCGCGTGAAGCCGGAATCCTTTCGGAATCGCGCCATCCCGTCGAGGTACGTTTCGAGCAGGCCGGGGGAGTTGGCCATTCCGGAATACATGTTGGGAATGGAACCTGTTTGCGCCTTGGCTTTTTCCAGGACGGCCTTTGCTCCTGGATCGGCGTTTTCGAGGGTCTTGGGCGACAGGGTCAGTTCATATTCGCTGGTCATCGAGCTCTCCTCTCGTCAATAGGTTCGGGGCGCCTTCCGTAGGGCTTATAACGGTCGTCCGATTCGAGTCGCGCGTTACGCCGCCTTGCGACCCCGCTGCAGC
>DATBLU010000201.1:0-6667 GCA_036555205.1 Candidatus Deferrimicrobiaceae bacterium | reverse complement strand
TCGAAGCGGGTATACGGGGAAAGGAAGGCGAGGCTGATATCGCCGGTCGGGCCGTTCCGGTGCTTGCCGATTATCACCTCGGCGACCCCTTTCTTCTCTTCCGGAGTGTTTCCCTTTTCGTACATTTCTTCCCGATAGATGAATAAAATCAAGTCGCTATCCTGTTCGATTGCTCCCGATTCACGAAGGTCCGACATTAACGGGCGCTTGTCGTTCCGGTTTTCCACACTCCTGCTCAACTGGGAGACCGCGAGGACCGGGATGTCGAGCTCCTTGGCCAGGGCCTTGAGCGAACGGGATATCTCGGAGACCTCCTGGACGCGGTTGTCCGACGAGGCGCGGTAAGAGTTCCCCCGCATGAGCTGGAGGTAGTCGACCACCAGCAGCCCGATATTCTTCTCTTTCTTGAGCCTTCGCGCTTTCGCCCGCAGCTCGAGGGCGGTCAGGGAATCCGAGTCGTCTATGTAGATCGGGGCCTCGGAGAGCCTTCCGACCGATGCGACGATCCGGTTCATCTCGTCCTGGGCAAGGTACCCGCTGCGCAGCCGCTTGGAGTTGACGCGGGCGTCCGAGCAGATCATCCGCAACGCAAGCTGGTGGCGGCTCATCTCCAGGGAGAATATCGCCACGGGGAGCTTGTGTTTGATCGATGCGTTCCGGGCGATATCCAGGCAGAAGGCGGTCTTCCCCATGCTGGGCCGCGCAGCTACGACGACCATGTCCGACTTCTGGAATCCCGAGGTGAGCTGGTCGAGGTCACGGAACCCCGACGGGACGCCGGTGATCATCTCCTTGCGCTCGAAGAGTTTCTCGATCTCCTTCATCGACTCCTTGGCCATCTCGGCCATCGTGAAGTAGGAGGGCTTGATCTTCTCCTCGGCGATGGCGAAGATCGCCTGCTCGGTCTTGTCCAGGAAGTCGTCGACCTCGGAAACGCCCTGGAACGCAGAGGTCGTGATCTGCTGGGCGACGGAGATCGTCCTCCGGAGGATCGAGGCGTTCTTCACCAGGCGGGCGTATTCGGCCACGTTGGCGGTCGTGGGAACGTTCTGGATGAGATCGGAGAGGTAGGCCAGCCCGCCGATTTCCCCCTCGACCCCGCGGTCCTGCAGCGCCGAAGAGAGGGTAAGCTGGTCGATCGCGCGGCCCCGGTCGTAGAGGTCGATCATCACGGAGAAAAGCGTACGGTGGGCGCCCTGGTAGAAATCCTCCGGACGGAGGATCTCCACCGCGGCGTTCATCAGGTCGTTATTGAGCAGGACGGAGGCGATAACCCCCTGCTCCGCCGCAAGGTTGTGCGGCGGGACGCGGAGAAGGGAGGCCTCGGAGCCGGAAAGCGGCGGCGTCGCGCGCGTACCGTTCATGGGCACCTCCCTTCCAGGCGAGTCGCTACGATTCCGCCACCACGCTGACGGAGACCTCCGGATGCAGATCGGATCCCGCCTTCACCTTCACCTTGTAATCGCCGATCTGCTTGATGGGGTCCTGCAGCAGGACCGTCTTCCGGTCTACCGCCACCCCGGCCTTTTCCAGCGCCTCGGCGATGTCTCTCGACGTAATGGCGCCGAACAGCTTCCCTTCCTCGCCGGCCTTGGCGGATATGGTCAGGGACACCGACGCCAGTCTCTCGGCGAGGGACTCCGCTCCCTTGCGGGTCTTCTTCGCCCTCGCCTCTATCACACGCCGGTCATGCTCGAGCGCTTTCAGGTTGCGCAGGTTCGCCGGCACCGCCAGCTCCCGCGGAATAAGGTAGTTCCGCCCGAACCCGTCCGCGACCTTGACGACGTCGCCCGCCTTCCCCAGCTTTTCCACGTCTTCGCGCAGGATTACTTTCATCTCCGCCGCCCTCCTACCGGACCTGCGTGGCGGTGAACGGGATCAGCGCCACTGCCCGCGCCTTCTTTATCTCCACCGTCAGCTTTCGCTGGTGCGTGGCGCAGGTGCCGGAGATGCGCCGCGGGACGATCTTGCCCCGCTCGGAGACGAACTGCTTGATCATGTAGACGTTCTTGTAGTCCAGCTGCAGTTCCTTTTCCGCGCAGAACCGGCAGAACTTCTTGCGTACGTACCGTTTCCTCGGCCCTCCGGGGCCGCCGCCCTCGCGCGGGCCGTTACGGTGGGGTCTCATCGGGGTGGCCATCGTTGCTATTCCTCCTCGAATATTGTCGATGTTCCGGGTTTAAAATGGAATGTCTTCATCCGGCCCTTCGGGGCCCTGCGGCTGCGATCCGCCGGCGCCCGCATCCGGCGCGGCGCCCTTGGGGGAGCCCAGGAACTGGACGCCGTCCGCGATCACCTCGATCTTGCTCCTCTTGGTCCCTTCGGACTCCCACCTGCGCTGGCGGAGCCGTCCCTCCACCAGGACCGGTCGTCCCTTGGAGAGGTATTCGGCGCAGTTCTCCCCGAGCTTGCCGAAGACCACGATGTCGAAGAACGACACGTCCTCCTTGAGCTCGTTGTTCTGCTTGTACCGCGAGTTGACCGCGATGCCGAAGCTCGTCACCGACAGGCCCGAGGGCAGATACCGTATTTCCGGGTCCCGCACAAGGTTCCCGGCAAGGATGACGCGGTTGAAGGTGACCATGATGTTCTCCCTTCCGCTAGGGGACGGTTGCGGGCGGGGGCGCATCGCCCCCGGGCGGCTGCCCCTCCGGGGAAGCCGGCGCCTCCGAGGCCGCCGGAAGGACCGTTCCGGCCTTCTGCTTCAGCTCGACCTCCACGCGGGACGTCAGGTGGCGCAGGATCCCGTCGAAGATCTTGATGTTGCGCTCGACTTCCTCCACGACGCCGCGGTTGCCGGTGTAGAGGAGGAACGTGTAATAAGCGTTGACCCTTTTTCCTATCTGGTAAGCCAGCTTCCGGTTTCCCCAGTCGTCCTGCTTGAGGATCTCCCCCTGGTAGGAAGCGATGACGCCCGCAAGCTTCGAGAGAAACTCCTTCCGCTGCTCTTCCGGAAGCTCCGGGTCGAACAGTACCGCGGTTTCATACTTTTTCGGCATTGTGTTTCTTTGCCTCCTTTCGGCTGATCGAGCCCCCGGACTTTTCGCCGGGAGCAAGGAGTATGTTGCCCTCCGCGGTCGGCGGAGGGGGTGTTGCGCGCCGGGCGTTCCGGCGCGTCATCGTCTTGTCGAAGCCGTCCCGCAGGATCTCCAGGACGGCCTCGGCGGCTGAAGCGACGCCGCCCAGGAAAAGGTCCCGCGATTCCGGCGGCGGAGGCGATAGAACGAAGTCCGCCGGATCGACGCCCTCGGGAGGTCGGCCGATCCCGATCCGGACCCGCAGGAACGCCAGGGTCCCGAGCTCCTCCTGCAAAGATCGCAATCCGTTGTGCCCGCCCGTCCCGCCGCCGCGCTTGAGCCTCACCTGGCCGGGGGGGAGGTCCAGATCGTCGTGAAGTACGATCAGGCCTTCGGGGGACTCCGCGTAATCGCGGTATATCGGCGCCACCGCCTCGCCGCAACGGTTCATGTACGTCAGCGGCCTGGCCAGGAGGACCGCGACGCCTTCCGCGTCGCCGACGCCGCACTCGAGCTCCCCCTCCCTGACGAACCGTATCCCCAGGGGGCGCGCCAGATGGTCCGCCGCCATGAACCCGGCGTTGTGGAGCGTCCCGCCGTACCTGCGCCCCGGATTCCCCAGGCCGACGACCAGGAGCTCCGGGCGGCTAGGCTTTCTCCTTCTCCGCAGGTTCCGCAACGCTGGCGCCTTCCGCCGCCGCTTCCGCGCCTTCCTCCGGCGCCGCGGTGACCACTTCCTCCACCTTCGGCGTGTGCACCGAGGCGATGGTCATCTTAAGGTCCTTCTCGACGGCCTGCACGCCCGTCGGGAATACGACATCCCCCAGGTGCAGCGACTGGCCGAGGCCCAGGTGCGACACGTTTACCTCGATGAGCTCGGGGACGTTGTCCGGGGTGCACTCGACCTCGAGGTTGCGGACGACCTGCTCGAGGACGCCCCCCAACTCGATCCCGGCCGCCTTGCCGCGGAGCTTGAGCGGCACCTCGATCCTGAACTTCCGGCCCAGCGCCACTTCGTAAAAGTCGACGTGGATCACGCGGTCGGTGAGGGGGTCCATCTGCAGCTCCTTAAGAACCGCGAACGACTCCTTCGCATCGGCGCCGTCCGTGACGCTCATCTTCACGACCACCGTCCCCCGCCGGGCGGTGGCAAGAAACTTCTCGAGGTCGCGCCGTTCGAACTCCAGCGGCCGAGTCTCCAGCCCCTTGCCGTATATGACCCCCGGGACCATGCCTTGGCCGAGCCGCTTCCGGTTCTTCTCCTTCCCGGTGCTCAGGCGGCGCGCCGCCGCAAGTTCCAATATCGCCATTTCCTCTCTCCTCCTAGACGAACAGCGAGCTCACTGAATCCTGGAAATGTATCCTCTTGATGGCCTCGCCCAGAAGCCCGGCCACCGAAAGCACCCGAAGCTTCCTGCACGCCGATTTTGCGCCGAGGGGAATGGTGTTCGTGACCACCAGTTCCTCTATTGCGGATTTCTCGAGCCGCTCGATCGCCGGCCCCGAGAGCACGGCATGCGTGGCCAGGGCGAAAATGCGCTTGGCCCCTTTTTTGCGCAGCGCCTCGGCGGACTGGACAAGCGTTCCCGCCGTGTCGACCATGTCGTCGAGCAATATCGCCGTCTTTCCTTCAACCTCGCCTATGATATTCATGACCTCGGCCACGTTGGGCCCGACCCGGCGCTTGTCGATGATGGCCAGGGTGGTGTTGAGACGCTTGGCGAAGGCCCTCGCGCGCTCCACGCCGCCCGCGTCGGGGGAAACAATGACCGTTTCGTCCTTGTAGTTGCTCTTAATGTATTCCAGCATCACCGGGGCCGCGTACAGGTGGTCCACCGGGATGTTGAAGAACCCCTGGATCTGGCCGGCGTGCAGGTCCACCGTGAGCACGCGCGACACCCCCGCCGCCGTCAGCAGGTCCGCCACGAGCTTGGCGGAAATCGGCGCTCGGGGAAACACCTTGCGGTCCTGCCGGGCATATCCGTAATACGGGATGACCGCGGTCACGCGCTTCGCCGATGCGCGCTTGAGCGCGTCCATCAGTATGAGCAGCTCCATCAGGTTGTCGTTCACCGGCGGACAGGTCGGCTGCACGATGAAAACGTCCACGCCGCGGACGTTCTCGCGGATCTCCACGTTGATCTCCCCGTCGCTGAAGCGCTTGATCTCGGCGGCTCCCAGCGGGACGCACAGGAATGCGCAGATTTCCTTCGCAAGCTCGACGTGGGCGGTTCCCGAAAAAAGTTTGAGCCTGGTCACACCTCTTCCCCTGTTGGGAGTATCCGCAACCTGAAAGATAGAGATGTTACAACGACCGTCCGCCGCTTTGCAAGAGGAAAAGGCAATTTCGACAGGCGCTTGCAACGGGCTTACGCCCGCAATCGGTAATGAGGTGCGACAGGATTAACGGCGTTTCAGGCTAGCTGCGGACCTGGTATTCTCCAAATGGGGAATCGGCTCCCTATTAGGGTAATCAAAACGGACCTAATGCCGGGGGTAAAAATATATCCTATTAGATTTCAATATGTTTCACGGGCAGCGCAATTGGCATGGTACTTGAGATAAACCACTCCTGAACGATTTCCCATTCTCTGGAGGTGAGGAGTATGAAAAGGTTCCTGTCGTTGATGGTGGCAGTGGTGTTCGCACTGACCTGCTTCGGCACGGTCATGGCGGCGGATCCGAAGGCGGCGGCCCCGGCCGCTCCCGCGAAGGCTGCTCCGGCAATGGACAACGCAGCGAAGAAGGAAGCTGCGAAGCCCGAGAAGAAGAAGCCGGCGGCGAAGAAGAAGGCCCCTGCCAAGAAGAAGGCAGCCAAGAAGGCGGAAGAGAAGAAAGAGGAAATGAAGCCTGCAACTCCTCCGGCGGCACCCCCGGCGGCTCCTCCGGCAGCGCCGAAGAAGTAACTCCCTTACACAAGGGAAAAGGAAGGCCAAGGGCAGGGGATTCGCTTCCCCTGCCCTTTTTGCTTCAACCGCCCTCCCCCGCCAGCGCGTTCACCTTGGCGGCCATTATGAAATCGTTCTCGTGCAGGCCGTGGATCTTGTGGGTCTGGAAGGATACGCCGCAATAACCCCACCCTACGCTTATGTCCGGGTGATGCCCTTCCAGCTCGGCCAGCTCGCCGACCGTTCGGGCGAACTCCATGGCGGATGCGAAATCCTTGTACCGGAACCTGCGCTCGATACGGTCGGCGCCGGCGGCAAGAGTCCAGCCGGGCGTTTCCGCAAGGTATCGCCGAGCTTCCTCCTCGTTCAGGGGAGAAACGCCGCCGCGGCACGGCACGCACGTCTTTTCCGCCAGCCCCATACACCGCCCTCCGGGATATTAGATGACCGAACCGGCCGGTGAGGGGCGGCGCGCAAGCGGGAATGCTGCGGGCAGGTCATCTGCCAGGAGATGAGGATCCCAGGCGGTCAAGCTCGGCTAGGGCGTTCCGGATTTCTTCCCGCCGGTCTTCGGCGTTCCCGACAAGGCCCCGGATGGTAACGAGCTCGTCCTGCATGAATCCGAGGGATTGTCCGGCCAGGCCGCCTATCGACCGGTTCACGGCATCGGCCCACTGGGAGGCCAGGCGCGAAAGGTTCTTTTCCACTTCCCAGGCGATCTGCTTGCGGTAATGGCGAAACGCGAAAGAGCGGAAGACGCTC
>DATBLU010000176.1:0-2279 GCA_036555205.1 Candidatus Deferrimicrobiaceae bacterium | reverse complement strand
GATCGTGCCGAGCTTCCACCAGAGCGTCGAATCGCCCTGGAGGCTGGGGACCAGGAGGTACGAGAGGAGGTAGGTCATCGCGATGGAGATGAACGAGGTCAGCCACACCAGGGAGGTCAGGGGATGCTCGAAGTTGAACTTCTTCGCCTCGCCGTACTTGGCCTTGGCGATCATCCCGTTGATGTAGTAAGAGGCGGCGCTGGTGACGATCATCCCGATGCGCATCACGAAGATCCACACCAGGAGCATGATCTGGGTGACGGGGTTGGGGACCGCAAGAATTATGAAGGTGATGAGCGCCACGCCCGTGACGCCGTAGGTTTCGAAGCCGTCGGCGGTCGGGCCGACCGAGTCGCCCGCGTTGTCGCCCGTGCAGTCGGCGATGACGCCGGGGTTGCGGGCGTCGTCCTCCTTGATCTTGAAGACGATCTTCATCAAGTCGGAGCCGATGTCGGCGATCTTGGTGAAGATCCCGCCCGCGATACGCAACGCCGCGGCGCCCAGGGACTCGCCGATGGCGAATCCGATGAAGCAGGGCCCCGCGTAGTCGCCGGGGACGTAGAGCAGGATGAAGAGCATGATCACCAGCTCGACGCTGATCAGCATCATTCCGACGCTCATCCCGGACCCGAGGGGGATCTCCATGGTCGGGAAGGGCTTGCCCCTCAGGCCCGCGAAGGCGGTCCGGGAGTTGGCATAGGTGTTGATCCGGATGCCGAACCAGGCCACGCCGTAGCTTCCGAGGATGCCGATGATGCTGAAGACGACGATGATGGCGACCTGGATGATGGCGTAATGAAGAAGGAAGCCGAAGTAGACCACCATGATCGCCGCGATGAACGCCCAGAGGATCGCGATGAACTTGCCCTGCGTGATGAGGTAGGTCTTGCAGGTCTCGTAGATCAGCTCCGAGATTTCGCGCATCGCCCGGTGGACGGGGAGGTTCTTTATATTCTGGAACTGCATGAAGCCGAAGCCCATCCCCAGGAGGCAGATGACGAGCCCGCCCACCAGGAGGTTGTGCCCGGACATCCCCAGGAACGATACGCTCCCCAGATCGGGGATCTTGAGCTCCGCCTCGCTGGCGTTAGCGACGGCGGCAAACAGCAAGATGAACAGCGGTATTGCGCAAAGCGCAAGCTTTTGCGCAATAGTGGATCGCTTGAGACGTTTAGCCGTGGATACCATCATGCCCCTCCCTTGCCATTGTTATATATGCGGTTCGTGACGGGAAATCCCCCTGGAAAAAACGGACAGCGCGTTTTCCGGAGACGCTCCGAGGAAAATTAAACTCGGAATTAATACCACGGCTTCCCCGGGGGGTCAAGGGGAAACGTATACAGTATCCCCGGCCCCTTTCGAACCTTCCGCGACTGCGAAGCCGCGATCCGCATCGGCATGGTCCCGGATGAAAGGCGCTGCGCCTCCGGGGGGTCCGTGCTCGCTCTCGCCTTCGGCTCCCCTGCAAAATGAATTACATGCCAAGCGCTGCTTTCCCGCTCTTCGTTCACCCTCTGTGGGCCGCCAAGCTGGTCTGTTCCAACATTTGTATCATCGGAACGGACGGTTCCGCCTCGGCGACTCGCTGCGCCGCACCCCCCCATCGGCTGCGCCTTCCATCCGGGGTGCTTATCCGGCATTGCGCCTTCCGGATATGCCGCTTCCGAAGCGGGTGATTCCCGTGCGCGAAAGCGGTGTTATATTAATGAGATGGATTTCCGGGGGAAACTGATCCTCGCCCCGCTGGCGGGGGTAACCGACACGACATTTCGCCTTTTGTGCCGGGAGAACGGGGCCGACGTCGTTCTGACCGAGATGGCCTCCGCGAAGGGATTGCTGATGCAGCCCGAGCGGACCCGAAGGTTCCTCGAATATTGCGAAGGCGAACGGCCGGTCGGCGCGCAGCTTTTCGGGGCCTCCCCCGGGGAGATGGGCGAGGCGGCCGCCATGATCCGGGACCTGGGCTTCGATTTCGTGGACATCAACATGGGATGCCCCGTCCGAAAGGTTACCTCGGGGGGGGCGGGCGCAGCCATCCTGTCCGACCCGGGGCTGGCGGGAGAACTGGTAGCCGCGGCGGCCCGGGGAGGCGAAAGGCTCCCCGTCACCGTCAAGATACGCTCGGGATTCGGAAAGGATGCGGAGACCTACCTGGAAGTGGCGAGGGAGGTATTCGCGGCGGGAGCTTCCGCGGTCACACTTCACCCGCGCAGCCGCGGCCAGATGTTCTCCGGCCGCGCCGACTGGGCGCAGATAGCCGCGCTTAAAAATAAGTTTCC
>DATBLU010000171.1:0-1566 GCA_036555205.1 Candidatus Deferrimicrobiaceae bacterium | reverse complement strand
ACAGGGATCTTGTTGCTGATTTCGATCTTGCCGCCGAGGTGCTTCAAGAAAGTGCGGTCCGAGACGTTTATGATCTTCACGCCCTGGACCTCTTTCACCGCGTTGATGATCTCCTGGGCGTGCTCGATCCCGCGGGCGCGGGCCGTGATGTCCCGCGTGACGGTCCCCTTCCCGTGGCCGGAGAGGTCCACTGCGCCGATGTCACCGCCTACTTCCCCGATGGCGGTCGTAACCTTGCCCAGCATCCCGGGCCGGTTCTGGATCTCGACGCGCATCGTGATGCTGTAGCTTTCGCTGGGCGACAGAATGGTAGCCATGCAATCCTCCCCTGCCCGAAAAAGAGTGTGGTGCCGGGTTGAGCGTAAGTGGCTATTCTATTTAATAGCGCGGTATCAACACAAGGAATTTGCGCTCCCGGGCAGCGGCCCCGCTCCATCGGATCGTTTCATAAATCCGAATGAATTCCATAATCCTGCTCTCGTTAATGAGAACTGCTATTTCTAATATACAATTATACTTTCTACTGTAATTTTCGGTGGGTATCTATACAAGATTTGCGAAATGGAGATATCATTATCGATAGGGAGGAAATCAACTCGTGGAAACAATCGACGTCGGAAAAAGGATCAAGAGCATTCGCAAACGGAAAGGGCTGACCCTCCAGGAGCTGGCGGAAAAGAGCGGCATCTCCGCGACCGCCATCAGCGCCATCGAACGGAACGTGTCCTCCCCCACGGTGAACACGCTTGCCGGAATCGCGCGGGCGCTCGGCGAATCGCTTTCCTCCCTTTTGGGTGAAAGCGAAATCTCCTTCGTCCTGACGCGGGCCGACAAGCGCGAGCGGCTCGCCACCGAGATCCGGAACGTCGATTTCCTGAGCCTGGCGTCCGGCGTCCCGGGCCAGAGGTTCCAGCCGATGATTAGCGTCCTCAAACCGGGCGCGACAAGCGGCGAAGACTACGTGACGCACAGGGGGGAAGAGTTCTTCCTTGTGGTAAAGGGCTCGCTCGAGGTCGAGCTGAACGGTCAGACCTCGCGCCTGGAGGAGGGGGACAGCCTCTACTTCCGCGGCAACACGCCCTACCGATGGAAAAACGCCGCGGAAAAGGAAACCCAGATCCTTATAGTCTCCGCCGCCTGACTCCCGGGACGGCGTCCCGTCACTCGACGCCGTTCCTTGGGCAGACCGGCAACAGGCCGCAGGCCGGGCACCTGGGTTTCCTGGCGACGCAGATCCGCCGCCCGTGCCATCCCAGGCGGGTGGCGAACTCCCACCATTTCGACTCGGGAACGGCGGCCGCCAGATCCTGCTCGATTTTTTCCGGATCCCTGGATACGGTCAGGCCCAGCCGGAACGACACCCTTCCGACGTGCGTGTCGACCGGCAGCGCGCACGCCCCGAAGCATGCCCCCAGGATGACCGAGGCGGTCTTCCTGCCGACGCCGGGAAGAGACGTCAGCGCCTCCATCGTCGCCGGCACCTTGCCCCCGTGGCGCGAGACTATGGCCGCGGAAAGGCCCTTGATCGCTTTCGCCTTGTTCCGGAAGAAGCCGGTCGGACGTATG
>DATBLU010000162.1:0-7412 GCA_036555205.1 Candidatus Deferrimicrobiaceae bacterium | reverse complement strand
TGATCAGCGTAACGAAGATATTCAAGAAGCGGTTCGGCCTGAACGAGGATCTGCGGAAGATGGTCTACTTCATTTCCGTGCTCCTCATCCAGTTCGGCATTTTCTCCACGCGCTGGAACGTCGTCATCGGAGGCCAGATGTTCTCGAAGAGCTTCCGGGGGCTTACGACCTACAAGATGGAGATCGGGGGACTCGAAGGGCTCCTCTACGCATTCGTGCTGCTTCTGCTGCCGCTGGTCATCCTGACGGTCCTCCTGAAGATCCTGCCGCCGTGGAGGGAGATGAGGGAGGAAGGGAAGGAACCGAAAGGGGAATCGATGGGGGGGTTGCCGGCGCCGGGGGCGTGAAGCCTCTGCGGACCGCGGGACGTCTTTGGGGGCGCCGGATCCGTTTCCGGCGCCCTTTTTTCATTTCGACGGCGGGGAGGGGGCGGGCTTCACCTGGATGAACTTCTCCCGGATCCCTTCCTGCGTGACGTCTATCCTGTAGAAGCCGTACTTCTGGAAGGGGATCAGCGGCGCGCCCGCGCCGCCCGAAACGATCACCTTGATCCCGCTCCAGTCGTCCACGGCGTGCATATGCTCGTGGCTGCAAAGGACCAGGTCGACCTTGTGCCGCAGCAGGATCTTGAGGAGCCTCACGCTCCGTTCCCCGTAGTCCCTCTTCGTGCCGTGGGGGAAAATGTTGTCCGTCTGCGGGGGGAAGTGCATCGCCACGACGATGCGGGCTATGCCTTTCTTGCCCTTGGGATGGGCGGCAAGCTCCCTGCTCAGCCAGTCCAGGCGGGAATCGGGGATCGTACCGCCGGCGTTGTCGATGACTATGAACCTTGCGTCATTGTGCGTGAAGGCGTAGGAGGTCGATCGCAGTCCGTAAAATCGCGCGAAATCGTCGGGGGTGGCTCCCTGGATCTCGTGGTTCCCGATGACGACGTGCAGCGGTTTCCGGAAATTCGCCGTCTTCGTCTTGAACGCCCTCCACGACCTTGTCCCCCCCGGCCGCTCCAGGTCCCCCGTGTGCAGGAGGAACTCCATGTCGGAGTCTCCGACCTCCGACAGGATGCGCGGGAAGATCCCGTACCTGTCGTCCCTGCTGTCGCCGCACACGCCGAACGACCACCCGAAGGCGGCGGAGGCCCAAAACAGCGCCGCGAGCAGCAGGGCGCCGCCGATTCGAAAACATTTCAACATGCGATCACCTCGACGAATTTGCCGAATGATTCATTATACCGAACGGAACGCGCAATCTCCTGAAGCATTCCCGCCGATTGCGGCGGACCGTCACTCCATTCTCCGCAGCTCCGGAAACTTCGCGCAGATAGCCGCTCCTCCGGCGAGGCTGGCGAGCGACGCTGCGGCTATGGCGGCGGTCGCCGACGTCGCCGTGGCCAGCAGCCCGAGCAGAAGGCCTCCGATCCGCATGAGCCCCAGGAAGATGGAAACGTATATCGCCATGACCCTCCCGCGAAGGTGGTCCGGCACGATCGACTGCAGCAGGGAGTTCGCCGGCGCGTTCTGCAGGACGAAGGCGAACCCGACCGCGGTGAGCAGCCCTATCGACAGCGCATAATCGCGTGAAAACGCGAATGCAAGAAGGAACAGCGGGAACGACAGGCTCCCCGCGGTCAGGGCCATGCCTTTGCGCCTCACCGCCCACCCGGAAGCGGAGAACAGGGAGCCGAGCACGGCGCCCACTCCGACCGCGGACATCAGGACGCCGTACGTGCCTGCCCCTCCGCCCAGGATTTCCTTCGCGAAGACGGGGATCAGCACGTAGTACGGCATCGCGAGCATCGCCGAAATGGAAACGAGAAGAACGATCGCCTTCGGCGCCCGGTGAGCGTTTATGTACCGGACCCCGCCCAGCAGGTCGTCCCCGATCTTTCCGTCCGCCCTCGCGCGCATTATGAGGGAGGCGTCCATGAGGAAGAGCCCCCCCAGCACGGCGAGGAAGCTCACCCCGTTCAGGAAAAAAGCCCCGGAGATTCCCACCGTCGCAACAAGCACGCCCGCCGCCGCGGGGCCTATCATGCGCGCCGCGTGGAAGATGCCCGAATTGAGGGCTATTGCGTTCGAGAGGTCCTCTTTCCCGACCAGCTCGACGACGAAGGCCTGCCGCGCAGGCGTGTCGAGCGCCTGCGCCGCTCCGAGCAGGAAGGCAAGCGCGATGACGTGCCACACCTGCACGACGCCGGCGCTGCAAAGCGCGAAAAGGATGAAAGCCTGCGCCATCATGGCGGCCTGCATGGCGAATATGATCCTGCGCTTCGAGAACCTGTCGGCGATCGCGCCGGCGTAAAGCGTGAGCGGCACCAGGGGGATGGCCCCCACGAAGTTCACGATCCCAAGGTCCCGCGCCGAGCCGGTGAGCTCGTAGACAAGCCAGTTCTGGGCTATCGACTGCATCCACGTTCCCACCAGCGAGGTGAGCTGGCCGAAGAACCAGAGCCTGAAGTTCCGGTGGCGCATCGCACGGAAGGTGGATGCCGGCGCGGTGGGAGGGCGCGGAACGGCGCCCCCGGCGTGTGGGGGAGGGATCGACGTCCGCAATGCCTTTACTCCGAGCGTCGCAGGAACAGGGCGCCGAGCGGGGGAAGGGTGAGTTTCACCGACCACGGGCGGTCGTTCCACGGGACGTCCTCCGCCGCCGCGCCGCCGACGTTGCCGGAGTTGCTCCCTCCGTAATATCCGGAATCGCTGTTGAGCGCCTCGAGGTAGAGCCCGGGGGCGGGAACGCCTACCCGGTAGTCCTTCCGGACGACGGGCGTGAAGTTGAACACGCACACCAGGAAATCGGCGGGATCCTTAGCCCGGCGCAGGAAGGAAACGATGCAGTTGTCCACGTCGTGGAAGTCGATCCACTCGAACCCCTCGGGGCGGAAATCGACCTCGTGCAGTGCGGGCAACGTCGCATGGAGACGGTTGAGATCCCTGACGAGGGCCTGGATCCCCTTGTGGGAGTCCCATTGCAGCAGATGCCACGAAAGCGATGCATCGTGGTTCCATTCCTCCCACTGTCCGAACTCGCAGCCCATGAAAAGCAGCTTCTTGCCCGGGTGGGCGTACATGTAGGCGTAAAGGACCCGAAGGTTCGCGAACTTCTGCCACAGGTCGCCGGGCATCTTGTCCAGCATCGACCGCTTCCGGTGGACGACCTCGTCGTGCGAGAAGGGGAGGACGAAGTTCTCGTGGAATGCGTAGAGAAGGGCGAATGTCAGCGTGCCGGAGTGGAACTTCCGGTGTATCGGCTCCTTCTCCATGTATTCCAGCATGTCGTGCATCCACCCCATGTTCCACTTGAAGGTGAACCCGAGGCCGCCCAGGTACACGGGGCGCGACACCATCGGCCAGGCGGTGGATTCCTCGGCTATCGTCATCGCCCCCGGGTGCTTCGCGTGGACCACCTCGTTCATCCGTTTGAGCAGCGCGATCGCCTCCAGGTTCTCGCGGCCCCCGAACTCGTTGGGTATCCACTCCCCGGGTTTCCGGGAATAGTCAAGGTAGATCATGGATGCCACCGCGTCCACGCGCAGGCCGTCGATGTGGTACTTCTCGAGCCAGAAAAGGGCGCTGGAAAGGAGGAAATTCGCGACCTCGCGCCGGCCGTAGTTGAAGATAAGGGTCCCCCAGTCGCCGTGCTCCCCCTTCCGCGGGTCGGCGTGTTCGAAAAGGTGGCTGCCGTCGAAAAAGTTCAGCCCGTGCCAGTCCTTCGGGAAATGGGCGGGCACCCAGTCGAGAATCACTCCGATTCCCTCCCGGTGGCACCGGTCCACGAACGCCATGAAGTCGGCAGGCGGCCCGAACCGGGCGGTGGGAGCGAAGTACCCAAGCGTCTGGTACCCCCAGGAGCCGTCGAACGGATGCTCCGAGACGGGAAGGAGCTCTATGTGGGTGTAGCCCATGTCCTTGACGTAGGGGACGAGCTCATCGGCGAGCTCGCGGTACGTGAGATAGCGGTTTCCCTCCTCCGGTTTCCGCTTCCACGAGCCCAGGTGCACCTCGTATGTGGCCATCGGAGCCTCGAGCTGGTTCCGCGAGGCGCGCGATGCCATCCAATCGGCGTCTTCCCAGGCGTATCCGTCGATTCCGCAGACGATCGAGCCCGTGCGGGGCGGCGGCTCGAAGCGGAAGGCGAACGGGTCGGACTTCGTATACAGGATCCCGCCTTCGCGCGATCGGATCTCGTATTTGTAGACCTCGCCTTCGGCCAGACCCGGGATGTAGATCTCCCAGATGCCGCTTTCGCCGCGGTTGCGCATCGGGTGCGAGCGGCCGTCCCAGCGGTTGAAGTTTCCCACTACGGAGACGCGCTCCGCGTTCGGCGCCCATACGGCGAACGTGACGCCGTCGGCCTCGCCCATGCGCGCGATGTGGCTCCCCAGCCGCTTGTACTGGTCGAGATGGGTCCCTTCCGCCAGGAGGTGGATATCGAATTCCGTCAGGACGCAGCCGAACGAGTAGGGATCGTCCTGCTGCCACCGGCGCCCCTCGTAATCGATTATCTCGAACCGGTAGTTAAACAGCGTCCTCGTGTGGGGGAAGACCGCTTCGAACACCCCGTCGGGGTGTATGCGCTCCATCTCCGTGCGCCGCTTCTTCCCTTCCTCGGAGGTGATGACGTACATGTGGGTGGCAAGGGGGAGGATGGCCCGTATCGCAACGGCCTTCTTGCGGTTCAGGTCGATCACGTGGGGCCCCAGTATGGAGAAGGGGTCCCAGTGTCTCGCACCGGCCAGGAGTTCCAGATCCTCTTTTTGGACCGTTCCGATCATGTTCGGCTATTCTATCGGAAAAGGCCGGCGACTACCGCGTAACCTTGAAGTGGGTCTCCTCGATATCCTTGCCGCCGCCGGCGCTCTCGATCGATGCGATGACCCGGTACTTCCCCGCCGGCGCGTTGGCCGGCAGGCTGATGGGGACTATGCTTTTCCACGTCCCGCCCTCCCGGGCGATATCGATGGACGTCTTCCCCACGGATGTGCCGTTCACGAGGATTTCCCGCGTCTCCCTGACGAGCACCTGCTGGTCGGCGGAGGGGGTGAGCACGGCGTAGGTCATGTTGATGTTGACGGTCTCTCCCGGGGCGAGGACGCCGGGGTTGGGGCGGACGGCTTCTATCTTGAGCTTCGTCCCTTGCGCGGGGGTATATCCATGCTCCCTGCTCGTCTGCGCCAGGGTCTTCTCTTTCTGGTCCATGTAGCGGCCGATGGCGCCGCCGGCAAGTCCCCCGAGGAGGCCGCCGATGACGGCGCCGCGTTTCCCGCCGATGAGCCCGCCCACAACCGCGCCGCCCACGACGCCCGTTCCCGCGCCGATCGCGGTATTCGGGTTTTCCCGGACGGACTGCGACGTCTGGGCGCATCCGTAAAGAACGGACGCAAGGAACGCGGCGGCGACGGCCGCACATAAGCTTTTCCGCATTGGAAGCCTCCTCCCGTTTTTGACGCCGGTTCCGGCCGATAAATTCATCTTTTAAGCCCTCTCCAGCGCGAAAAAACGGGGGGAGGGGCCGTCCCGACGGGCGGCGTGCACCGGTATTTCGCCGAAACCATGGCGGGACAGAATTCCCCGGACCGTCCCTACGGCGAGAGACGGGGTGTTGTGATCGGCGCTCAGGTGGCAAAGAACCACCGCCCGGGGCAGCCTGCGGCTCTCCTGCATCACCCTGACGAGGAATTTCCCCGCCTGTTCGTTGGAGAGGTGCCCGTAGTCCGAATCGACCCGGGCGGTGTCGTATCGGTTGCGCGTGCTGTTCGCGAGCATCGCCGGGTCGTAGTTCGATTCGATCAGGATGAGGTCGCTGTCCGCGAACGTCTCGCACAGACCGTTTCCGCCGTTGCCGAGGTCGGTCGCCATCGCGACGCGGGCCTCGACGCTCCCGGAGCGGGCGGACAGTATGAATCCGCAGGTGAGGCCTTCCGCGTCGTGCGGGACGGCGAACGGAGCGACTCCTATGCTTCCAACGGAAAACGGCTCCGCACCGAACGTCCGCAGCGGCCCGGACATCGACGCGCGCGAAAGGACCCTTCGGGAGAACGCCCGCAGGTTTTTCTCGTGGAGCAGTATGGGCACCTCGTGGCGGGCGCAGCACGCGACCGCGGAAGGGTGGATGTGGTCCGCGTGGAGGTGGGACACAAGCACCGCGTCGATGTCGTCCCAGGACGCGCCCGCATCCGAGAGCGCGGATGCAAGCCCCCTCTGGGAGGAGAGGCCCGCGTCCACGAGAATGGCCGTGCCCGAGTGCTCCACCAGCGTCAGGTTCCCCGAGCTGCCGCTGCGCAGCGGCTTTACGGAGAAATCACTCAACGGAAAGCAGCTCCAGCCCGGAAGGCGCGTCCGGCTTGCGGGACGCCGACAAGCCGGCGACCTGAAGGATAAGGGCTTCCACGACTATGAACACCTCGCCTTCCCTCCTGATGCAGCCGGTCAGGACTTCCTTCCCCCGGCCGAGCGATGCGTGCAGGTGTATGGAGGGGACGCCGTCTTTTTGCGCCACGCTTCCCATCCCGACGATTTCGTGCGGATTCGGGAACTCCGTCCAGACCGGCTCCGGCGGCAGGCTCGCCTCCCGGGGCCCCGTCACCATCCTGCCCGCCGTCAGCGCCCCGAACAGGAAGAACCAACCCGAATGGACTCCCTCCTTGACGCACAGGTCAACCAGCGCCGGGACGACCTGCTCGCCGTGATCGAATCGCGCCAGCAGAATTTTCCCGATCGTCCCCGCCTTGTAGTTCATGGCAGCGCGATTCCGCTCAAGGCGCGTACCGGGTGAAGACGAAGTCGTGATCCTTCACGTTGGCCTGGTGGCAGGGGAAACAGGTCTTGTGCGCCGCCTCGTCCGCCGGCTTGCCGTCCACGAACCGCCCGAACCCCCACCCGCCGGTGGAGGCGTACTTCTTCGAATCCTTGACCATGAATTCGATCCTTGGGGCGACTCCCGGGACCCACGCCCCGGCGAACTCCTTCATCGGTTCCCGCTTCCACGCGAGCTTGGCGATCATCGAGCCGTCCGGGAAGGGGAGCGTCTTCCCGCGGTAAGCCTTCATGACAAGGTCGTTGCCCAGTATCGCCCGGAGCTCGTCCTTGTTGTCGGTGCGGTGGGAGACCGAGATCAGCTGCCAGTTCCGGTAACCTTCCGGTATGGTCACTCCGAAGATCGGCGACCCCCCGGCCGCCGCCGGCGCTTTTTCCCCTGCGCTCCCAGGCGCCGAAGGAAGAAGGGTAAGGGAGATAACGGCGATTCCCGTGAGGAGAAGAACCCGTACGGCGCGGCGATGCATGGCGTCCCCCTTTCGTCCCCTGCCGGGGAAAGCGTGATGGGCGTATTATACCAGAGCCCCCCCTGTACTCCTCGTTAAGGTATAATCCCCCCCCATGGAATCCCAGGTTCCAGGGGGCCGGGGGATGAGCCGC
>DATBLU010000133.1:0-6356 GCA_036555205.1 Candidatus Deferrimicrobiaceae bacterium | reverse complement strand
CGAGACGCTGATGCCCCACGACCTGATCAACGCCAAGCCGGTTTCCGCGGTCATCAAGGAGTTCTTCGGGTCGTCCCAGCTCTCCCAGTTCATGGACCAGACCAACCCGCTCTCCGAGGTGACGCACAAGCGCAGGGTATCCGCGCTGGGGCCGGGAGGCCTGACGCGCGAGCGCGCCGGATTCGAGGTCCGCGACGTCCACCCCACCCACTACGGGCGGATCTGCCCCATCGAGACGCCGGAAGGGCCGAACATCGGCCTGATCGCATCTCTCTCGACCTTCGCCATGATCAACGAGTTCGGGTTCATCGAGACCCCGTACCGGGTGGTCAAGGAATGCATCGTTACGAAGGAGATCGTCTATCTGTCCGCCATGGACGAGGAGAAGCACGTCATCGCGCAGGCGAACGCGGCGGTGGACGCTTCCGGCCGGTTCACCCGGGACGTGGTCATCGCCCGGAAAGGGGGAGAGTTCGCCATGGTGCGGGCCTCCGAGGTCACCCTCATGGACGTTTCGCCCAACCAGCTCGTTTCCGTCGCCGCCTCGCTCATCCCGTTCCTGGAGCACGACGACGCGAACCGGGCGCTCATGGGCTCGAACATGCAGCGGCAGGCCGTTCCGCTCCTTCGGACCGAGCCGCCGCTGGTCGGCACAGGAATGGAGGCGGTCGTTGCGCAGGATTCAGGAGCGGCGGTAGTGGCGCGCAGGGGAGGGGCGGTGGAGTCGGTCGACGCCCGGAGGGTCGTGATCCGCCCGGACGAGCCGGACGAAGCCGGTAAATACGGCGCCGACATCTACAACCTTGTGAAGTTCCGGCGGTCGAACCAGAACACCTGCGTAAACCAGAAGCCGATCGTCACCCTCGGACAGCGGATCGCGAACGGCGAGGTCATCGCCGACGGCCCCGCGACCTCCGAGGGCGAGCTCTCCCTCGGGCGCAACGTCCTGGTCGCCTTCATGCCCTGGGGCGGGTACAACTTCGAGGACTCGATCCTGGTTTCGGAGAAGGTGGTCAAGGAGGACGTCTTCACCTCCATCCATATAGAGGAGTTCGAGTGCGTCGCCCGCGAGACGAAGCTCGGCAAGGAGGAGATCACCGCCGACATACCGAACATAAGCGAGGAATCGCTCAAGGACCTGGACGAGAGCGGCATCATCCGCATCGGCGCGCGGGTCAAGCCCATGGACATCCTGGTGGGCAAGGTGACTCCGAAGGGGGAAACGCAGCTTTCGCCCGAGGAGAAGCTCCTTCGCGCGATCTTCGGTGACAAGGCCGGCGACGTCAAAGACTCGTCCCTTCGGGTTCCCCCGGGGATCGACGGGATAGTCATCGACGCGAAAGTGTTCACGCGGAAGGGCGGCGAGAAGGACGAGCGCGCCCAGGCGCTGGAGGAGAAGGAGCTCGACAGGCTCCTCCGGGACCAGGACGACGAGATCCGCATCATCATGGAGACCGCCTGGGGAAAGATGCGCGGCCTGCTTCTCGGCAAGACCTCGGCCACGAGGCTTACAGGGGAAGACCGCTCGGAAGTGGTGCTCGCCAAGCGGAAGAAGCTGACCGCGGACGTTCTTGACGCCGTGCCCAGGGAGATGTGGTCCCAGATAGCCGTCGAGGAGGACGCGACCGTCAAGGAAAGGCTGGACGAGATCCAGCGGGTCGCAAACGACCAGGTGAGCCTCGTGCGCGCCGTCTTCGAGGAGAAGATAAACCGGATCCGGAAGGGCGACGAACTGCCCCCCGGTGTCCTCAAGATGGTCAAGGTCTACATAGCGATGAAGCGGAAGCTTTCCGTCGGCGACAAGATGGCCGGCCGCCACGGGAACAAGGGGGTCATCTCGCGCGTCCTGCCCGACGAGGACATGCCGTACCTCGCCGACGGGACGCCGGTGGACATTGTGCTCAACCCGCTGGGGGTCCCGTCCCGCATGAACGTCGGCCAGATCATGGAAGCGCACCTCGGATGGGCGGCGAGAGGGCTCGGGGAGCAGGTAAGGAAGCTCGTCGAGGGCGCCTTCAGCCCCAAATCGGTGCGGGAGTGGATGAAGAAAATCTACGATTCGGAGCGGTTCGTAACCTACCTGGACGGGATGACCGACGAACAGGTCCAGAAGCTGGGGAAGGACCTGTCGCAGGGCGTCTTCATGGCGTCCCCGGTGTTCAGCGGGTCCACCGAGCAGGAGATAAAGCGTTACCTGCAGTTCGCGGGGATGCCCGAGTCGGGGCAGACGACGCTGTTCGACGGGAGGACGGGCCAGCCGTTCCAGCAGGCGGTGACCATCGGGTCGATGTACATGCTCAAGCTGCACCATCTCGTGGACGACAAGATCCATGCCCGGTCCACGGGACCCTATTCGCTGGTGACGCAGCAGCCGCTGGGCGGAAAAGCCCAGTTCGGCGGCCAGAGGCTCGGAGAGATGGAGGTCTGGGCGCTCGAGGCTTACGGAGCCGCCTTCACGCTCCAGGAGTTCCTGACGGTGAAATCGGACGACGTGCCCGGCAGGGCGCGCATGTACGAGGCGATCGTCAAGGGCAACTTTTCCCTGGAGCCGGGCCTTCCGGAGTCCTTCAACGTCCTCATCAAGGAGCTGCAGGCCCTCGGGCTGGACGTGGAACTTATAAGCGAGGAAGGCAAGTAGAAACCTCATAACCGGGAATTTCCCTGGAGGCGCGACTTGGAAGACCTCTTTACCAGAGCCGAAAAACCGAAGGATCCCCTTTATTTCTCCGGGATCCGGATTTCCATCGCATCACCGGACCAGATACAGAAGTGGTCGCACGGCGAAGTGAAGAAGCCGGAGACCCTCAACTACCGGACGTTCAAGCCGGAGCGCGACGGCCTTTTCTGCGCGAAGATATTCGGCCCCATCAAGGACTACGAGTGCAACTGCGGCAAGTACAAGCGCATGAAGCACCGCGGGATAGTGTGCGAGAAATGCGGCGTCGAGGTGATCCAGTCCAAGGTCCGCCGCGAGCGGATGGGGCACATAGAGCTTGCCTCCCCCGTGGCCCACATCTGGTTCCTGAAGAGCCTTCCCAGCCGAATAGCCACGATCCTGGACATGCCGATGAAGGACGTGGAGGCGGTCATCTACTTCGAGAAATACATCGTGATAAATCCGGGAAGCACGGACCTCCAGAAGATGGAGATACTGACCGAGGCGAAGTACAGGGAAAAGCGCGAGCAGTCCGGTGACGCCTTTGTCGCCGGCATGGGCGCCGAGGCGGTGAAGGATCTCCTTTCGACGCTGAACCTGGACAAGGTCTCCGAGGACCTGCGCAGGGAGATGGTCGATACCGCTTCGGAGGCGAAGAAGAAGAAGATCTCGAAACGGCTGAAGATCGTCGAGGCTTTCCGCGACAGCGGCCAGCGCCCGGAGTGGATGGTGATGAGCGTGATCCCGGTGCTTCCGCCGGACCTGCGCCCCCTGGTGCCGCTCGACGGCGGGAGGTTCGCCACTTCCGACCTGAACGACCTCTATCGCCGCGTCATCAACCGCAACAACCGGCTGAAGCGGCTGCTGGACCTGTCCGCCCCCGAGATCATCATCCGCAACGAGAAGCGCATGCTCCAGGAAGCGGTCGACGCGCTCTTCGACAACGGCAGGCGCGGCAAGCTCATCACCGGCTCCAACAAGCGGCCGTTGAAATCCCTCTCCGACATGCTCAAGGGGAAGGGAGGCAGGTTCCGGCAGAACCTGCTGGGCAAGAGGGTCGACTACTCGGGCAGGTCCGTGATCGTCGTGGGGCCGGAGCTCAAGCTCCACCAATGCGGCCTTCCGAAGAAGATGGCCCTCGAGCTCTTCAAGCCGTTCATCTTCAACAAGCTGGAAGAAGGCGGCCACGCGACCACGATCAAGGCCGCCAAGAAAATGGTGGAGAAGGAAAAGCGGGAGGTCTGGGACGCTCTCGACGAGGTCATCCGCCAGCTCCCCGTTATGCTCAACCGCGCGCCGACGCTGCACCGCCTGGGGATACAGGCTTTCGAGCCGGTCCTCATCGAGGGGAAGGCGATCCAGCTCCACCCGCTCGTGTGCACGGCGTTCAACGCCGACTTCGACGGCGACCAGATGGCGGTCCACGTTCCCCTGTCCCTCGAGGCGCAGATGGAAGCGCGGGTCCTCATGATGTCCACGAACAACATCCTCTCCCCAGCGCACGGGAAGCCGGTCATCAGCCCCACGCAGGACATCGTCCTGGGAATCTACTACCTGACCCGTCCGCGCGAAGGGCTTAAAGGGCACGGCAAGCTGTTCTCCAGCCGCGAGGAGGTGCGGATCGCTTTCGACGCGGGCGAGGTGGAGCTCCAGTCCCAGATCCGGGTCAGGATGGACGGGAAGATCCTCGAGACCACGACGGGCCGAATAATACTGTACGAGGTCGTTCCGAAGGAGGTCCCATTCGAGTACGTCAACAAGGTGATGAAGAAGAAGGATCTCGCCGAGCTGATCGACGTCGCATACCGGAGCTGCGGACAGAAGGCCACGGTGATCCTGGCGGACCAGCTCAAGACCACGGGATTCCATTTCGCGACGCTCTCCGGGCTCTCGATCTGCATAGACGACATGAAGATCCCGTCCAACAAGACGAGACTCCTCGACAAGGCGACCGCCGAAGTGGAGGCGGTGGTGGACGAGCACCGGGAGGGCCTGATCACGAACGGCGAGCGATACAACAAGGTGGTCGACATCTGGTCGGCGGCGACCGAACAGATCGCCGAGGAGATGCTCCGCGAGATGGGCACCGAGGCCATCCGCGGGAAGGACGGCAAGGACAAGAAGGTTCCGAGCTTCAATCCCATATACATGATGGCGGACTCCGGCGCGCGCGGATCCGACAAGCAGATGCGGCAGCTGGCCGGAATGCGCGGGCTGATGGCCAAGCCCTCCGGCGAGATCATCGAGACGCCCATCACGTCGAACTTCCGCGAGGGGCTGTCGGTGGGGCAGTACTTCATTTCGACCCACGGGGCGAGGAAGGGTCTCGCCGACACGGCGCTCAAGACCGCCAACTCCGGGTACCTGACGCGGCGGCTGGTCGACGTCGCGCAGGATTGCATCATCGTCGAGCAGGACTGCCAGACGCTGGACGGGATACCGGTCCGCGCGCTGATCGAGGGAGGGGAGATCATCGACCGCCTCTCCGACCGCATACTTGGCCGCGTAACGCTGGAGGACATCCACGACGCGGACGGGAAGCTGATCCTTTCGGCCAACGAGGAGATAAACGAGGAAGTGGCCCGCCAGATCGAGATGTCGGGTCTGGACGAGGTCAAGATCCGCTCCGCGCTGACGTGCGAGAGCAAGCGGGGCGTCTGCGCGCTGTGCTACGGCCGCGACCTGGCCCGGGGGAAGATGGTGGCCAACGGCGAGTCGATCGGGATCATAGCCGCCCAGTCCATCGGCGAGCCCGGCACGCAGCTCACGATGCGCACGTTCCACATCGGGGGCGCCGCCTCCAGGTTCGTGGAGCAGAGCTACATACAGTCCAAGCACAACGGCAAGGTGAAGTTCCAGGGCCTGAGCGTCATCAAGAACAAGGAAGGCAAGTTCGTCGCGATGAACAGGAACGGATTCCTCGTGGTCACCGACGAGAGCAACCGCGAGCGCGAAAAGTACCAGATCACCTACGGCGCCACCCTGCTGGTAAAGGACGGGGAGAAGATAAAGGAAGGGCAGCGCCTGGCGGAGTGGGATCCGTACAACATCCCGATCCTCACCGAGGTCTCCGGCCGGATAAAGTTCGGGGACATCATCGAGGGCGTGACGATGAGGGAGCAGGTGGACGAGGTCACCGGCCGGTCCACGCGCGTCGTCATCGAGCCGAGGGACCCGGACGCAAGGCCCCGAATCTCGCTCAAGGACGAGAAGAACCGGACGCTCAAGCTGCCGGGCTCGACCAGCGACGCGCGGTACCTGCTGCCCATGGGATCGAACATCCTGGTGGAGGAGAACCAGGACGTGCAGGCCGGGACCATAATAGCGAAGATACCGCGCGAGACGACGAAGACCAAGGACATCACGGGAGGGCTGCCCCGCGTGGCCGAGCTCTTCGAAGCGAGGAAGCCCAAGGAATACGCCGTAATATCGGAGATCGACGGCGTCGTGAGGCTAGGGAAGGACTTCAAGGGGAAGAGGAAGATCCAGGTGGTCCCCGATATCGGCGACGCGAGGGAATACACGATCCCGCGCGGTAAGCACATCACCGTCCACGACGGCGAGAGGGTGCGCGCAGGGGAGGCGCTGATGGACGGATCGCCCAACCCGCACGACATCCTGAGGGTTCTGGGGGACAAGGAGCTGGCAAGGTTCCTGGTCGACGAGATCCAGGAAGTCTACCGGCTGCAGGGAGTGCGGA
>DATBLU010000123.1:0-2624 GCA_036555205.1 Candidatus Deferrimicrobiaceae bacterium | reverse complement strand
GATTCCGGGAGTACGATTTTCTCAGAGGACGCGAAAGGTACAAGTACGACCTGGGCGGACGGGACCGGATCGTCTACCGCGTTACGATTCGAATGCCGTGAATCACCTTCTTTTCTCCTATCACACATGCCCGATGGAGGAACCGGGCACCGGCCTGTCGGGCGGGATGAACATATTCCTTAGGGGCCTTCTCCCGGGGCTGGCGGCCAAAGGGTTGAAGACCGACGTGCTCACGCGCGGAAAGGGGACGGAAATGGAAATCACCCGTCCGTTCCCGGGCGTCCGCATCCTTCATATACCTTGCGGCTGGAAGGATGCTCCCACCAGGGAGTCGGCGCATGATTCCCTTACGCGGTTCGCCCGCGGGGCAAGCCGGCTGCTTGACGCCGGAGGGCAGGCCTATGACGCCGTATCGGCCCACTACTGGATGTCCGGGATCGCAAGCATGGAGGCGGGGATGCGCCCGCTGGCGTTCGCGTATCACACGATCGAGGCGCGCAAGGGATTTTTCGCCGCGGCGCCTCCCGGGAGCCTCACCCGCGTCCGCATGGAGGCGGAGAAACGGCTGGCGCTTGAGGTTTCCCACGTAGTCTGCTTCTCCGCCGATGACCTTGCCGGGACGGTGGCGATCCTCCCCGCCGTGGAAGGGAAGGGAACGGTCATACCGCCGGGAGTCGACGACGCATTCAGGAACCCGCCGCCGCGCGGGCTTGCGCGTCGCAATTACGGCACCCCCGACGGCGCGTTCCTGTTCCTGCTCGCGGCCCGCCCGGACCCCGGGAAAAACGTCGCGCCGGCGATCGAAGCGTTCCGGGCCCTGCGGGCGGATGAAGGCGACCGGCTGAGGCTCGTCGTCGCGGGGCAGGAGATTCCCGACGAGTCGCTGCCCGGCGGGGCGGCATGCGCCGGGCCTGTGCCCCACGCGGAAATGCCGGCGCTTTATTCGGCCGCGGACGCGGTAATCTGTCCGTCCTCGTACGAATCATTCGGGCTGGTTCCCCTGGAAGCCATGGCCGCCGGAACGCCCGTGATCGTGCCGGGCACGGGATTCTGGGGAGGCACGGTACGGTCGGGAGGAGGAGGGCTGGCCTACGCGCCGGAATCGGCGTCGGGGCTCGAGGATGCGATGCGGGCCGTCTGCCGGGATGCAGGCATGCAGGCGCGGCTTGCGGAAGAAGGGAGGCGGATAGCCGCGCGCTTTACGTGGGAGAAATGCACGGAGTCCTGGGCGAGGTTGTTGTCTGGCCGCGCCAGGCCCGATAGTCGGCGATGAATTCCTCGAGCTCGCGCCGCGCCTCGTCGTCGGGGAGCTGGACGGGCGGGTGCTTCATGAAGTAGGCCGACGGTGCGAGAAGCGGGCCGGAAAGCCCCATGTCCCTGCCGAGCCTGCAGAGCCTTATGGCGTCGATCCCCACCCCGGCGCTGTTCGGCGAGTCGGTCACGGACAACCTCAGCTCGACCTCGATCGGAAGCCCGCCGAATCCCTCTCCCTCGATGCGCAGGAAACAGAGCTTGTTGTCCTTCTGCCACGGGACGTAGTCCGACGGGCCGATGTGTATGTCCTCGTCCGCGATCTGGTGCGTCAGCACCGAGGTCACCGCCTCCGTCTTGGAGATCTTCTTCGACTGGAGCCGCCTCCGGGACAGCATGTTGAGGAAATCGGTGTTCCCTCCGGTGTTCAGCTGGTAAGTCCGATGGACCCGGATGCCCCGCTCCGAAAACAGGCGCGCGAGCGCCCGGTGCACGATGGTTGCGCCTAGCTGCGACTTTATGTCGTCCCCGATTATCGGGATCCCCTTTTGCCGGAAACGCTCGCACCACGCAGGATCCGAGGCGATGAACGCCGGGATGCAGTTCACGAGGGAGACGCCGGCGGCAAGGCACGCCTCGGCGTAGAAACGGGTGGCATCCTCTGAACCCACGGGAAGGTAGCTTACGAGGATTTCCGCCCCGGACTCGCGCAGCACCCCTTCCACGTCGCACGGGGGCTCGTCGGCCGGAAGGAAAGTCCTGTCCTCGGGGTAGTCGCGCATGTGCGGCGCAACGCCGTCCAGCACGGGGCCCATGCGTACGACCGGCCCCCCGCCGGGCATCGTGTCGGCGAACTTCATGGTGCAGTTGGGGGCGGCGAAGATCGCTTCGTTCACGGGGCGCCCCACCTTTCGGCGGTCGATATCGAACGCCGCGGCCACCTCGATGTCTCCCGGGAGATACCCGCCTATATCGAAGTTCATGAGTCCCGGGATGAACGCGCCGGGGGCCTGACCCCCTGCGTTGCGATAATACTCGATCCCCTGCAGCAGGGCGCTGGCGCAGTTCCCCACGCCGGCCACCGCTATGCGTATCTTATGCATTCCCGATGCTCCCTGATTGATTGCCCCGCCGAGCGCCATTGTAGGATTCCGCCGCCCCGGCCGCGGTTTCATCCGCGCCCGGCAGCACCTCCCCGCATTTCCAGCAACGAGGCGGAACTTTTGCCGCCTTGCGTTCCTCGGAGACGAAATTCTGCGCGGAACACGCTGCGCAATGGAGCATCATGCGCGCCATTTTACCTTTTCCCGCGCCTGTTTGACAAAGAAGATTCCCGGCATATAAGATGGGGCGGTGCAGATAGAAAAGGGCAT
>DATBLU010000081.1:0-1798 GCA_036555205.1 Candidatus Deferrimicrobiaceae bacterium | reverse complement strand
TATGATACGCACGGATGAGCTCCCGCGCGAGCCGAGCGCGAATCGTCGGCAGGAGCTTCGCGACGACGACTTCCTGAGGCTGAATCACCGAGAATGCCCCGCCCTGGCTCTCCTCGCGAACTATCACATAACACCGTATTTGAGCTTTTTGTGCCACAGTGTCTTGACTCCACTCCAGGAGGGAGGTTGGTTTTTGCCCGGCCGTGGCAGCGATTAGGGCGACCGTGGTCGAACGAGAGAAAGCCCGCTCAAACGACCGTCACGGCTAGCAATCGGACTTCGCAGCTTCGCCGCCCCTTGGATACCAGCAATCGGAAGGGACTATCGACGGCGGTTAGGAACTGGGCGCGGACGCCGTCGCGGGAAATGGCGCTTACTGGAATCGCTCCGCCTGCACAGCCGCACGCGACGGCGTCCGCCGTGGCCTGGGTGGCCCTCGGGATCGCGTCCGGGAAGGTCCGGACCGCGGAGCAGCCTGGGACACCTTCGCGGGCGGCTTCGTCGCCGGGGCGACGATCTTCGGGATCCTGACGACCCTCTACGGCGTGGGCAAGGGCCTCCTGGAGGCGGAGGCGCGCGGGTCGATGGCGGGGGCGAACGGGGGCGTGACTTCAGGCGTGGGCGTGCCCACAAAATGGCGGGTTGCAGTAGTTGGGGAAGACATGAAAGGGCGGGTGTTGCCATACGCTCGTGAACTTGAGGCCCGCGGCTTCCGCGTCGAAACGTTCAGGCCAAGCAGAGGGCTTTCTCTCTCCGAGGCGTTGGAAGAGAACGCCCAGTGGGTGCGGAACCTGAGGGCTGAAGGCGTCCCCATCTTCGACATCGGTCCTTCGCCCTTGCGCCCAATGTACCCGGGTCCGACCAGTCCGGTCTACGCAAGAGAACTTCAGGAAGTTGCGGGCTACTGGAACTACTGGCGTCTCTGGAGGCCGTAGCGATGCCAATCCACATCTTGCGGGAGGGCGAGCTCTACTCGGCTAAGGTCACACCACCTCATGCAGACGTGGAATGGGCCTCCCCGCGCCCGATGTCCGCCCAGCAGCTCTACAACGCCTTGCTAGAATTGGGGTGCCACCCAGTGGATATCATGGACGCGCTCTCCGAATGCAATCCCGAATGGGAACGCCGCGAGCCCAATTTTAGGACGTAGGAGCACCGAAGATGGACTCGCAGTTCGGGGCCTGAGGGCATGCGGCCGCAATCAGCCAGCTGGCGGTGAAGGCATCCACTTCGTGAGCAGCCGCACGTTGTGCACGATCTCCCGCGCGAGCACCTCGTTTCGGCGGCTCGTCGGCCGTCGGCACCGCAGGCGGTCTCCGAACAGGACCTTCTCCGTCGCGAACCGCGACTCTGCCGCGCTGCGACGATGATACCGCGCGCCCCATCGGTTTGGAAACTGAAGAGCGAAGCGCGTCGCGACTCGAACGACTCTTCGGTCTTGTACACGCGGATCGGAGGGGTGGGCGCCATGTGGTCGTCCCTCCACAGGGCGATGGGTGGGTTCAAGCTCTTCTGGAAAAGCCACCCGGGAGAATTGAACTCCCGACCTGCCGCTTACAAGGCGGCTGCTCTACCGACTGAGCTAGGGTGGCCTACCGGCCTCATCGGGGCAAGCTGTAAAAGGGTTTGTGGGCGAATTCCGGGATGAATTCCCATACCGTAGGCCCGCCTGAGTCGGCTGCGAGGCTACGTGGCGGAGGCCCGTTCCAGCATTCATCTTGCCTCGGCATGTGGAGTCGCGAAGGTCTCGCTGCTCGAGCCTCGCAAGGCATCGGCGCAGTCCCATCGGGGGCGAATA
>DATBLU010000055.1:0-14863 GCA_036555205.1 Candidatus Deferrimicrobiaceae bacterium | reverse complement strand
AATACCGTTCCTGCGCGCGGAGGGGTACCGAAGTGGCCGTAACGGGGTCGACTCGAAATCGACTTGGCGGTGCGAGCCGCCACGTGGGTTCGAATCCCACCCCCTCCGCCAAGATTTTCCCACCGGAGGGGGTGGGATTCGAACCCGAGGCCACCGCCGAGCGAGCAGCGAGGATCAGCGCGACCTTGTGGAGCGCGGAAGGTGGCCGAGGCGGCCGGGAGGGCGGAGGCGAGAACGCCGGAGCCTCAGCGGGCGAATCCCCACATGTTGCGCCAAGATTTTCCCACCGGAGGGGGTGGGATTCGAACCCGAGGCCACCGCAATTGCCAATGGCGGGATCGCTACGCCTCAGGGGGGTCTGAGCTCGCTCTCGCTTTCGGCTCCCCTGCACCCGGCAGCACGTGTTTTCCGGTCCCTTCCTCGCACTTCGTTCTCACCTTGAATCCGCCAAGCTGTCTGTCGCCAGGAATGCGAGATCCCATCGGTTCCGCCTCGGCGACCCGCTACGCCGGACCCCCCGTTCGGCTTACGCTCCGATATCAGCAATGTTGTGGCCGCAAACGTGTTCCCTGTCTGCGCGGGATGACGCAGCGGAGGCTTCATCGCAGCGGCCTGTTTCGCTAAGGTGCAGATTGCGGCGAGCGGAACCGGCAGCGAGCGGGCGAAGGTCGCGAGCGTAGATGCGAGGAAGTCCTCCGCGAGGAATCAAGCGTAATCAGGGAACGTAGCCGGTCGCGAGCACGGAGCTGCCGGAGGCGTAGCGCCTTCCGTTCGAGGTGCGATGCGCGCTGAGGGGGGATGCGCGCTTGCACCTGTATCGCTTTCCCCGTAGTATGGAACATCTACGTTCAGGCATGTGCCGGGGCGCCCTTACGGGGGTGCGCCGGCGGCCAGGCCCGCCGCAACGGAAGGCGGCAAACCCCGTCAGGTCCGGAAGGAAGCAGCGGTAGCCGCACGGCTCCGTGTGCCGGCGGTTCCCCTGGCTGCCGGCGGACCCCCGCAGGGAATCCGGCCGAGGGGGAGCGTTAGCGTATGGCGTACGAGGCGCTGGCCAGGAAATGGCGCCCGAAGGGATTCGAGGAGGTCGTCGGGCAGGGGCACGTCACGCGCGCTCTTGCCAACGCGATTTCGCTGGGCAAGATCCACCACGCATACCTGTTTTCCGGGACCAGGGGCGTAGGGAAGACCACCTTCGCCAGGATTCTGGCCCGCGCGCTCAATTGCGCGACCGGGCCGACCGCGTCCCCCTGCATGACCTGCGACGCCTGCCGGGAAATCCTGGCGGGCTCGGCCACCGACGTCCAGGAAATCGACGGGGCGTCCAACACCGGAATCGACGACGTGCGCCGCCTGCGTGAGAGCGCCGCATACGCTCCCGCTCGCCTGCGGTACAAGATTTACATAATCGACGAAGTGCACATGCTTTCGAAGTCGGCGTTCAACGGCCTGCTTAAGATACTGGAGGAGCCGCCTCCCCACACCGTATTCGTATTCGCCACCACCGAGCCGAACCGGATTCCCGATACGATCCTCTCGCGCGTGCAGCGATTCGACTTCCGCATGCTTTCCGAGGAGGAGATCCGGAACCGCCTCGGCGAAATGGCGAAAGCCGAAGGGATAGTTTGCGAGGATGACGCCCTGGGGCTCATGGCGCGCTACGCTTTCGGGTCGATGCGGGACGGGCAGTCCATCTTCGAGCAGGCCGCGGTGTCGGGCGACGGCAGGATAACAGCCGACCTCGTGGAGGAGATGCTGGGCCTGGTCGGCACGGAAGCGGCGATCGACATCGCGGGCGCCGTAGCATCGGGTGGGGCGGGCGAGGCGATAGGGAAGTTCTCCGCGCTCCTGTCCCGCGGGGCCGACCTGAAGTTTCTCTACCTTTCCCTGGTGGACGTCCTGAGGGACGCCGCCGTCTGGAAATTCACCGAGGACGACAAGCTGCTGTTCCGCCACTCCCCTTCGTCGCTTGCGCGCGTGAAGGAACTGTGCGGCCTGAAGAGCCGCGAGGAGTGGATGTTTCTCCTGGACATCGCCTTTCGCTCGGAGAAGGACGTCCTCGGCACGGAGTTCCCGCGCCTGGGTTTCGAATTGCTCCTCCTGAGGCTGGTCAACGCCCCGGGGCTTCTCGCCGTGGAGGGGCTTGCCGGCGAGACCGCTCCCGCGCAACGATCGCTGCCGACGGCCGCCGTCAGGGCGCAGGGGACCGACTCTCCGCCGAAGGCCGCGTCCACGACGTTCGCGAACCGCGCGCCCGTGTCCCCGGCGCCGAGGCGCGAAACGGACCTGTGGGACGCTCTCATCAAGAATCTCGGCGCGAAGAAGAAGACCGTCCTACTGGGCCTGCTGTCGCAGATGAAGGGTCGCCGCGATGGAGACGCGCTCATAATCTTCTCTCCTCACCAGTTCGTGCTCGACCGGCTGAAGGAGGATGACAAGTGGCCCGTCCTCGTTCAGGCGGTCACCGAGGTCGCCGGCGGGAAAATCGAGGTGCGCCTGTCCGTATCGGGGGAAAAAAAAAGCCCTGAAGGGACTGCCGCGGCGAAAGAGGAGGACCGTCCCGAGAAGCGGGCGCTTTCGGATCCACTGCTGACGGAAGTCCTGCGGGAATTCGAGGGCGCGACCGTCCTTGAGGTGCGTCCTGCGCCGTCAAAGGATGCTGCCATGGAAGTCCCGGAGCCGGAAGGATCTGCGCCAGATTCGCGCGACGAGGAGGCGGAAGGGGGATAGATGAAGGATTTTCGGGAAATGCTCAAGCAGGCGCAGGAGATGCAGGCAAGGCTGGCCAAGCTGCAGGAGGAGCTGGCGGGCAGGACCGTAGAGGCTTCCTCGGGAGGGGGGATGGTCTCGGTCGTCGCCAACGGCCGGCAGGAGGTCCTCTCCGTCAAAATCGAGAAGGAAGTCGTTTCCCCCGAAGAGGTCGACCTTCTCCAGGACCTTGTCCGCGCCGCGGTCAACGAGGCCCTGTCGCGCTCCCGCGAAATGATGGCCGCGGAGATGGCGAAGATAACGGGGGGGATGAACCTCCCGGGACTGTCGTAGAGCCGTGTCCTACCCCAAGCCTCTGCGGCGGCTGATCGCCATGCTGTCCAGGCTGCCCGGCATCGGGGAGAAGACGGCGACGCGCCTTTCCCTCCACCTGCTGAAGATGCCGCCCCCGGCGTTGAGGGAGCTCGGCGAGTCTATTGCCGGCCTGTCCGAAGCTGTGATAAGATGCTCGAAATGTTTTAACATCGCGGATATAGACCCGTGCGCCCTGTGCACGGACCCCGCGCGCCGGGATGACTTGATCTGCGTCGTCGAAGATCCCACCGATATTATCCCGATCGAAAAAAGCGGGGAGCACAGGGGGAGATACCACGTCCTGGGGGGCGCCATATCCCCGATCGACGGGGTGATGCCCGAGGATCTTCATATTCGCGAGCTTACGGAGCGGGTTTCGCGGGGGGGGGTCGGGGAAGTCATTCTCGCGACTAACCTGACGGCGGAAGGGGAGGCCACATCCTCCTACCTTGCCGGTGTCCTCAAGCCGTTGAACGTCCGCGTCACCCGGATCGCCTACGGAATGCCCGTCGGGTCGGACCTGGAGTACGCGGACGAAGTGACGGTCGGCCGGGCCATCAAGGGGCGCCGGGAAGTCTGACGGAACTTGACATCGTTCATGCAGACGGATAACCTGCCGGGAATTTTTCGGGGTGGTCCGCAAGCTTATTTCGCCCAAGGGCGTGATTTGACCTGAAACCAGTTGAGGTTATAAGGGAATACCACTTGAGAGGGGCAAAGAAATGACGCAGAGCAAGGCCGCGGGAAAGCTGCCGGTCAAGAACGACCTCGGGTTCTTCGAGATCCGGATGGAGAGCATCGGGGGCCTGGGCGCCAACGTGGCAGGGAAGATCCTGACCGAGGCAGCCATCCTTGGCATGGGTATGAACGGAGCCGGATTCGCATCGTACGGCTCGGAGAAAAAGGGAACGCCCGTCAAGGCGTTCGTCCGGATCTGCGAGGCGGGCCAGGTGGTGAGGGTGAACAGCCCGATCGAGGAGCCGCACGTGCTGGCGATCTTCCACGAAGCGCTGGCAAAGACGGTGCCCGTAACCGCCGGAGCCAAGCCCGGCAAGACGACGGTGATCCTCAATACGCGCAAAACGGCGTCCCAGGCACGGGACTTCCTGAAGATCGAAGGGGGGCGCGTTGGCACCGTCGACGCCATGGAGATCGCCATGGCCACGGGATCCCGCGTGAACATGGTCATGATGGGCGCCGTTGCGAAAGCGGCGGGGTTCTTCGAATGGAAAGCGCTCGAGGCCTCCATCCAGGAGGCGTTCGGGAAGAAGTACCCGGCGCTGATGAAGGGGAACCTTACTGCGCTGAAGCGCGGCTACGACGAGGTCAAGTTCGAGGAATTCCCGGTCGACGGGAAGTATCCGCCCACGCCGTTCCGTCGCGAGGTGCCCAAGCTCGGCTACGAGAACGCCCCGATCGGCGGGACGATCTACTCGGTGGGAAACATGCGGTTCAAGGACCTCTCCACCAGCCGCACGGGAATGATCCCGCTGTTCATAGTGGACAAATGCACATCATGCGGCGAGTGCGACATCACGTGCCCCGACTACTGTTTCGTCTGGGAGAAGGGGAAGGACCGCAAGACGGGCAAGGACGGGATGATCCTCCACGGGATAAACTACCAGTTCTGCAAGGGGTGCCTGCGCTGCACCTACATCTGCAAGTTCGGCGCCCTGGTCCCCGCCAAGGAGGCGGAGCAGGACATGGAGAAAATAACCGTCAAGCACAAGTTCCTGAAATAAGTTCGTCAAGGGAGAAGAAGATGGCCGAAACGGCAAAGAAGGCTGGTGCGCGGCCGGCGCAGGAAGTCGTGGTCCACAGCGGCAACGAGATAGCGGCGGTGGCGGCCAAGCACGTCAACTACCACATCATGGGGTACTACCCCATCACCCCGTCCACCGAGATCGCGGAGACGCTGGACGCGATGAAGGCGGAAGGGGAGCACGACATCCGGATGATCCCGGGGGACGGAGAGCACGGCGCGGCCGGGATCTGCTACGGTGCCACTACCGCGGGCGGGCGCGTCTTCAACGCCACATCCGCCAACGGGCTGCTGTTCGGCTTCGAGCAGCTCCCCGTCCAGTCGGGGACACGCTTCCCGATGGTGTTCAACATCGTCACCCGGTCGGTGTCGGGGCCGCTTGACATCCGCGGCGACCACAGCGACATCATGCTCGCGATGAACACCGGCTGGATCATCCTGATGGCCTCCGACGTCCAGGCGGTCTACGACATGAACATCATGGCGCCGAAGATCGGCGAGGACATGTCGGTGCGGCTCCCCGTGATGGTGGCTTACGACGGCTTCTTCACCTCGCACCAGAAGCGCCGGGTGGAGATCTTCTCCGAGCCGCAGGCGGTGGTCCAGGAGTTTTTGGGTCCGTTCGTCCCCACGGTGACCTCTGTCGATCCGCGCAAGCCGGTCACCATCGGCCCCTACATGAACGACCCTGATCTCATCAACAACAAGAAGCAGCAGGCCGACGCGATCGTGCGGGCCGACGCGGTGATCAAGAAGGTCTTCACGGAATACGCGAAACTGTCGGGGCGCGAGTACCCGGTCGTCGAGCTGTACCGGATGGAGGACGCGGAAGCAGCCCTGTTCATCCTGAACTCGGCGGCGGAGACGGCCAAGGAGGCGGTCGACGACCTGCGGAAACAGGGAAAGAAGGTGGGGCTCATCCGGCCCAACGTGATCCGGCCTTTCCCGCTGGCGGAGATACGCAATGCGCTGAAAAAAGTGAAAGGCCTTGTGGTCGCCGATCGGCAGGACAATTTCGGCGCGTACGGCGGGGCGATGTCCCTCGAGGTCAAGGCCGCCCTGCAGGGAGTGAAGGGGAACAGCACGCAGGTCGCCTGCCGCATATACGGCATCGGAGGGAAGGAGTTCTTCGTCGAGGACGCCGCGGCGATGCTTAAAGAAGCGCTGGAGATCGCGAAAGCCGGCGAGGTGAAGGTCCCATACGACTACTTCGGGGTCAACCCGGGCGAGAAGGGGTATGAGCCGCCCAAGGCGTTCGACCCGATCACGGAGGAAGAGGCGAAAGGGCTTGTCCGCATCGAGACCACGCCGGAGGGGAAGATAGACGTAAAGGGCCTGAACATGCGTGCCCTGACCGAGCGCCCCAAGCGGGTCGGCCCGGGCCACGGCGCCTGCCCCGGCTGCGGGATCTTCGTCAACCTCAACACGTTCCTCAAAGGACTCGAGGGATTCGTGACCGTCCTGTTCCATACGGGATGCGGGATGGTGGTAACCACCGGATACCCGTACACGTCCCACAAGATCACCTACATCCACAATCTTTTCCAGAACGGCGCCGCGACCCTGTCGGGCGTCGTCGAGATGTTCGAGGAGCGCAAGAAGCGCGGCGAGATCCCCAAGGACGAGAAGATAACCTTCCTGATGGTCACCGGGGACGGCGGCCACGACATCGGGATCGGCCCGTCGCTCGGGGCCGCGGCGCGCAACAGCCGGATGATCATCATCGAGTACGACAACCAGGGATACCAGAACACCGGCTCCCAGCTCTCGTTCACGGTGCCGATCGGGCAGTCGACCTCCACGTCCAACTACGGGCCGGCGCAAAAAGGAAAGGCGACGCACCACAAGGATACGGCGCAGATCTTCAACGCCGCCCACATCCCGTACGTCTTCACGGCGGCCGAATCCCACCCGCGCGACATGGTCCGCAAGGCGGCCAAAGCGCAGAAGCTCTCGGACGAAGGGCTGGTCTTCGGCAAGCTCATCTCGATGTGCCCGCTCGCGTGGCGCACGGAGGAGCGGATCTCCGTTCCGATCATACAGGCGGCTGTGGACTCCTGCTTCTTTCCGCTCTACGAGATCGAGCGCGGGATCACGACGATCAACTACGACCCGGAGGAGAAGGGGAAGAAGGTCCCGGTGACGGAATGGATCAAGCAGATGGGCAAGACCAAGCACATGCTGAAGCCCGACTGCAAGGAGGTGCTCGACGCCTTCCAGGCCGAAGTCGACCGCCGATGGCTACGCCTCAAGGAGATGCACAAGAACCCGCTGCTTTAATCCGGGGGCGTTCTTGAAGTTATAGATGCCCGGGGGCCGTTGCCGGCTCCCGGGCATTTCCGTTTGCGGCAGGCGCCGTCGATGCTTCCCTCGAGGAAGGCTTCGTCTTTTGCTTTGCCATTCACTGTGGTATCTTTCGCCTATGACCCATGGTCACTTCATCCTCCACGACAAGGAATACGAAGGCTTCCTGTCCGTCCTCAAAAGGCTCCTTTCGGATTCCTACTCGAAGGTTGTTTTCCTGGTAGACAAGAACGGGTCCCTCCTGGCTTGCGCCGGGGAGACCGGGGACTTCGATACGACCTCGCTCGCGTCGCTCGCGGCAGGGAACATAGCTGCTACCGGGGGACTTGCCTCCCTCATAGGGGAGAAGGAATTTTCGATCCTTTTCCACGAGGGGGAGCGGGACAACATGCACATCTCCGTCGTGGCCAACCGGCTCATCCTCGTCGTCATCTTCGACCGCCGTTCGTCCGTGGGGCTTGTCCGGCTGCGCGTGCGCAGGGCCGCCGCGGACCTGGAAAGGATCTTAAGGGAGGTCGACGCAAAAGCCGGGAAGGAGGAGGAGAGGGGCATCGAGGAGCTCACCGAGGCCGACATCGAGAGCCTGTTCAAATAATGTCATTCATCAACTATTCCTCCCGCGAGATCAATTGCAAAATCGTTTACTACGGGCCGGGCCTCTGCGGGAAGACGACGAATCTCCAGTACATATACAGGCGGATGAATCCGGAGTCGCGGGGGAAGATGATCTCCCTGGCCACGGAGACCGAGCGGACCCTTTTCTTCGACTTCCTTCCCCTGTCGCTCGGCGAGATCCGGGGCTTCAAGACCCGGTTCCATCTGTACACTGTTCCCGGCCAGGTGTTCTACGACGCAAGCCGCAGGCTGATCCTGCGCGGGGTCGACGGCGTGGTATTCTGCGCGGATTCGCAGCTTACCCGCATGGACTCGAACGTTGAGTCGATCGAAAACCTCCGGGTCAATCTCCGTGAGCAGGGATACGACTCGGACCGGATCCCCCTTGTTCTTCAGTACAACAAGCGGGACCTGAACCCGGTCGCCTCGGTGGCGGAGCTTCACTCCCTTCTCAATAACCGGAACGTCCCCGAGTTCGAGGCGGTGGCGCCGACGGGAGTGGGGGTATTCGAGACGCTCAAGAGCATCATCAAGCTCATCCTCATCGATCTCAAGAAGGGCGGAAGATAAGGTTCCCTTCCGATCTTCCCCGGGGTTCCCACGTGGCCGCTTCCGAGCTCATCGTAACCATCGCCTCGCCTCGCGAACTAGAGGGGACCGACCTGGGCCCCTACGACGCGGTGTGCCTCGGGAATCCCTACTGCCGGCGCGTCCGGGGAAACTACGCCGAGGAGACGGCTCTGCTTCCGGAGGCCGTGTCGGGGCTGCGCGGCTTGGGGAAAAAAGTATATCTGACTTCGCCCGCCGCCCCGAGGGGGCGCGACCTGCCTCACGTCGATCGGCTTATCGACGCCGCCGCCGCCGCAGGCGTCCATGCGCTGGAGGTCCATAACATGGGGGTACTGCGAATGCTCCGGGAGAAGGGCAATCCTCTACCCGCCCACATGGGAGCGTATGCGAACGTCTACACCCACCTCGCCGCCCGGGTAATGCGCGATTACGGGGCCGTCCGGGTCCGCCCGAACGCGGAAGTCAGCCTGCAGGAAATGGAGATACTCGCCCGGGAGGCCGGGGTCGAGGTGGAGGTCCTCCTCCACGGCAAGATACCGCTCGGCGTGACGGAGAAATGCTCGCTCCTGCCGGGGCACGAGGAGGCGGATCCCAACTGCCCGTCTGCCTGCGAGGAAGAGCATTGGCTGGCCGCCCGGCGGCCTGCGGGCCGGAACGGCGAATCCCCCAAGGGGGGGTGGGTTCTGAAGACGGTGGGAAAAGGGGTATTGAGCGGACGGGACATGTGCATGCTGGAGCACCTGCCGAGGCTGCTGTCGGCCGGGTTCTCCGTTTTCAAGATAGAGGGGCTATACGAGAGCGCCGCCTACCGGTCGGAGGTCGGCAGGGTGTACAGGGAGGCCCTGGATCTTGCATCTTACCGAAAACCTTATCAAATAACACCGGAACGGGCTGAAACGCTGCGGAGGCATTCACGCGAAGGATTCTGCAACGGATACTACTTCGGCAAGTCGGGGAAAATTTACGTCGGCACCGTTTTACAGGAAGGCAAACCCAAGGTATAATTGCCCTTCCCATATTTTCGGCGCAGGGGAGGATTGGTTGGATGGCTGAGCTTCTGGCATCCGGCGGAACGCCCGAGATGGTCCGGGCTGTTCTGGACAACGGGGCGGACGCGGTGTACGTGGGGGCCAAGGGCTGGAGCCGCCGGCGCGCGCAGTACGAGATGGACGACGACCAGATAATCGCGTCGGCATCCTACGCACTGTCCGGCGGGAAAGTTCTGCGGGTGGCGTTCAACACCTTGCCGGCATCCGGCGAGATCCCCCTTTTGCTGGCCAAGGCGGAAAAATTCCATGCGGCCGGGATTCGCGATTTCATCCTCACCGACGTCGGGGCGATGGCCGCCTTGCGTGACCGGTTCCCCGGTGTGCAGATCCATGCAAGCGTCGGGTGCACCATAGTCAACGCGCAGGATGCGCGGTTCTACAAGGAGGCCGGCGCCACCCAGATTGTCGCCGAATGCCGGATGGACAGGCAAGAGATGCGCAGGATCAAGGAGGAGGCGGGGGTCGGCCTCGAAGTGCTCGTCCACGCCACCACCTGCTACACGCTGCTCGGACGCTGCACGATGAGCAGCTACACCCGCCAGGAATGGAGGATCGACGCAGAGGGGAAGAACCACTTCCTCGGCAGTCCAAACCGCGGCGGCCTGTGCTACCGGGTCTGCATGGCCGAATGGGACCAGGTCGGGCAGGATGGTGAAGCGGAAGCTCTCCGCGTGGTCCTGCCGAACGAGGCATATTTTCTGGTCGACGACATACCGTCCCTCATCGACCTCGGGGTGGACACGATAAAGATACAGGGACGCGAGTACTCGGTTCCGCTTGTCGGAGAGATGGTCCGTTTCTACCGGGAGCTGATAGACGCTTACGTTGGGGACCGCGCTTCGTTCCGCCTGGAGCCGTGGAAAGAGCGGATGGCCGGGATCGTCTCCGCCCGCGATGCGGAAAGGCGGGAAAAGACCGCGGGACTTATCTCGGAATCCCGGATGGCGCTGTAGGCCGACTCCCTGTTTTTCAGTGGCTCATGTCGCCTTCGCGGAAATATTCCGCAAGGGCCCGCTCGACGACCAGTTCCGGTGTGACCCGCTTGTCCCTGCAGAACTCCCGCAGCGTCTCCACCATTTCCGCGGGCAGCGAGACGGTGATCTGCTCGCGGCCGCCGTTTCCATGCTTCCTCTGTCGTGCCCCGCTCATGGCGTCTCCTTTTTAATATCCATTCCGGTACCCGGCGTTTCTCCATCGGCGACGGACGTCCCTTTCCCGCCGCCCGGATGGTAGAACCTCCGGAACACCGCGCGCAGCTTCTCCTCGTCGGTCAGGTCGCTCGCCTTTGCCTGCCGGATCAGCTCCCCGTTGAGGAATATGCAGTACCTGTCGAGCACGCGGCGGGCCGCCCCAAGGTCGTGCTCAGCCAGCAGGATCGTGGCATTGCCCTTGAGCGCTCCCTCTATTACCGCGAGGATCCGGTCCCGCACCTCAAGCGAAAGCCCAAGGAACGGCTCATCGAACAGCAGGAGCGATGGATTCCCCATCAGAGCGCGGCCGATTACCAGCATCTGGCGCTCTCCGCCCGATAAGATGCCGGCAAGCTCGCGCTCTTTCTCGCGGAGGACGGGAAAAAGATCGTAAACCTTCTCCCTGGATACCTCTCGCTGGGCCGCGGTCCGGAGATACCCTCCCACGTCCAGGTTTTCCCGTATCGTCATCCGCAATGCTACGCGCGCCCTGTCGGATACGTAGTGCACGCCCCGTGCGACACGCTCGTGCGCCGGGAGATGGGTTATATCCTCCCCGTGATACGTGATCCTGCCCTCCGAAGCGGGCACAAGCCCCGCTATCGTCTTGAGAAAAGTGGTTTTTCCGGAGCCGTTCGCTCCGAAAACGGCGACTATCTCCCCCTTGCGGACCGTGAGCGTGACGGAGCTGAGCGCCCGAACCTGGCCGAACCGGACCGACAGGTTTCTGACCTTCAGGTCCATGCAGCCGCCCTTTCGTCCTTGTCAGCCATCGTGCATTCCGCTTTCATGCGCGTGCGCATGATTCGCCGCAGGCACGTACTTCGCCAGGTCCCCCGGCTTTCCCTCCCAGAATACGCGCCCGTCCTCTATCGCCACCACCCTGTCGCAAAGCTCCTCGAGGATCAACGGATTGTGGGATATGAGCAGGAAAGATATATCCTCGTCGCGGTGCAGAGACCGCATGAGGGCGACCAGCTCACCCTCGTCCTTTGCCGAGAGCGCCGAAAATACTTCGTCCAGCAGGATGAGCCGGGGACGGCAGGAGATCGCCCGCGCGAATTCCAGGCGCCGCAGGCAGCCTTGCGACAGCTTCGCGGCGGGCCAGAACCTCTGCGCGAATAGCCCGGTACGGACGAGGAGGGACTCGAGCTCGTCTTCCAGCCCCTCCCTCCCTTCCCCTTCCGTCCGGCGTACCGCCCGCCCGCAAACCAGGGCGACGCGGACGGACTCGAGGACCGTCAGGGATGGATAAGGGTCGGGTATCTGGAACGTCCGTGAGATACCAACCCGGAACCGCGCGTCCATCGAGAGACGCGTGACGTCATTTCCCTCGAACAGCACCCTTCCCCGGTCAGGCGTGACGAGCCCGGAAATTATGTTCGCAAGCGTCGTCTTGCCGGAGCCGTTCGGGCCGAAAAGGCCGACCACCTCCCCGCGGCCTACCGCCAGAGTGACTCCGCGCAGGACCCGGTTCGTGCCGAAAGATTTCGTGATTCCTTCCGCCAGGAGAAGATCGCTCAACGGCTTTCCCCCTTTCCCTGTGCCGCCATCCTGCGGTTGCGCGCCCGCTCTCGCAGCGTCCCCGCCAATCCGCGGGGGAAAAATCGAAGCGTCACCAGAAGCACCAGCGCGTAAAGGAGCACCCTGCCGGCCGGAGGGATTCCCGTTCCTTGCAGGAGGGAGTGCAGCGCAAGGGCGGAAAGGACGGGTCCCACGATCGTTCCCCTCCCGCCGACCGCGGCGAAGGTCGCAGCCTGGAATGAAAGCTCGAGCGAAAAATCGTCGGCCGTGGCGCGGCCCACGCAGGCGGCGAACCCGACGCCGGCGGCCCCGGCCAGTGCGGCCGCGATAGTGAACGCGCGGCGCTTGTGCCTGGGAATGTCGACGCCGGAAGCGCTCGCGGACAGCTCGCTTCCGGAAAGCGCGGTCCAGAAAAGCCCCTCCTGGGATCGCGCGATCCGAAGCATGAGCCAGGTGGACAATACGAGGAATCCGAGCGCCGCGTAGTAGGCGGCCCACGGGGACAGCGGCGTGCCGCCGAGGAGCACGGGAATCCCTCCCTCTCCTCCCCACGAGTAGGCCCCCCTTGGGCTGAAGAACGTCTGGCCGAGAAAAAATTCATGAGCGGCCTCTCCCAGCGCCAGGGTGAGCAGGGCGACGAATGGTCCTTTCAACGGAGCGGCGAGAGTGCCCACGGCCGCGCCGGCCGCTGCGGCGAGAAGGACTGCGGCAACGGCCGCCAGCGGGAACGGCCATCCCGCCAGGCTCGTCAGAAGCGCGCAGGCGTACGTCGCGGCGCCGAAGAAGAGGGCGTGGCCAAGCGAGATCTGTCCCGCCATCCCCCCCACGATGTCCCACGACCCGGCAAATACCGCCACGAAAAATCCCAGCGTCAAAACGTTCAGAAGGAACGCGTCGAGCCCCGCCAGCGGAAGCAGGAGAAGGACTCCCGCCCCCGCGGCCAGCACCCCCGTCATCTTCGCGTACGGGGAGTCCCCCTTTCCCTTCCTTGCCGTAGCGCGCCCTCCGCTCAATAGTCGCGCCCCGGAGCCGCCACGGCCAGCCCCGAGTGACGCATGACGAGGAGCAGGCAGATGACGGCCAGCAAAAGGATGTACGACCAGCTCGGGGCCAGGAGATAGGCGCTCAAGTTCGAGAGGAGACCGAGCCCGACCGCCAGGAAGAAGAGGCTCCACACGTTTTCCATGCCGGAGGCTATGACTACGATCAGCGAAAGGATGAGGGGGACGCGTCCCATGGTCGGGGCGATCGCCGCGGCAGGGGCGAGGAGAGCGCCGGCTACCGCCGCCACCGCGGATGCGGCGCCGAAGGTAAGGTAGCGGATCTTCTCGACGTCCATGCCGACGGACCCGGCGATCTCCTCGTCCTCGGCGATGAGCTTCAGAGGGAGCCCCCACGGCCCCGAAAGGAGAAGGGAGAGCCCACCCGTAAGCCCAAGGGAGAGAAGGAAAGAGATCACCCCCCACCTGCGGAACGTAACGCCGTTGACGGTCGCCCACGGGGTCCCCAGGTCTATCGAAAGCGGGTGGGGCCCCCACAGCATCTGCGCTATCTGCTCGAAAAGGATGGCGAACCCCAGGGACCCGACGGCGACCGAGAACGGGTGCGAGCGAACCGGGTTGATGAAGCTCTTCCCCAGGAACACTCCGAAAGCGAACGCGATGACGGCGGCAAGGAGAACGGCGGCGGCGAAGTTCTCCACTCCCCTCGCTTCGAGGAGGTACGCCACGTAAGCCCCAAGCGTGAAGAACGCGCCGTGGGAGAGGTTGACCACCTTGACGACGCCCAGGATCAGCGCCAGTCCCGCCGCCATCAGGGCGTATGAAGCGCCGGTGAAAATGCCGTCGACTATGACCTGGGCGAGGGGAGTCATGCCTGTTTCCGCCGGATCAGCGCCGGGGAAAGACGATCCTTGCGCCTTCCTTCTCCCACTGGATGACCGTTCCGTGGAGGTGGCCCGGGGCGGTCCCCCAGTCCGCCTGGTGCGACGCGTCGAACCTGTAGGTCCCCGCCACTCCGGGGAACCCCCCCTTCTCCAAGGCGGAGAGGACAGCGTCCGTCTCAAGCCTGCCGGCCGCTCGGATCGCGGAGAGAAGCACGGTCATCGCGTCATACGGCAGAGTATCGCTGTAGCCTACGGGCGCATATCCGTAGCGCTTTTCGAATGCCTCGAAGTAGGCGGTGGCGGCTTCCGACGATCCTTTCCACGCGGCCGCCTGGACGTACAGGGGGTAGGAGAGCGGGAGCGTTTCCGCCACTCGCCCATCCCCCAGCGCCCCGCCCACGGAAAGTATCGGGATCCCGCTGCCCCCTTCCCTGAACCGCTTTACGAACACGACCGAATTCTTCCCCGGATCCCCGAGGACCAGGATGTCGGGGGCCGCCGCCGCCGCCGCTACGGCTACCGGCTCGAACGCCGGGTTGCGCGGGCTGTAGAAGGCCTCGTAAACGGGCGTGATCCCTTTCGAAGCAAGCGTCTTCTTGAGCGCATCGGCCAGTTCCCGGTTCCAGCGTATGGATGCCCCTACGAATGCATAGGTCCGGACCCGCCGCTGGATCAGGAATTCCGACATCATTGCGGCCCATTGCGGGATCGAGTAGCTGACCCGGAATACGTACCGGTGGCGGGGGTAGTCTTTTTTGACTCCGTCGGTGATCTCGGCGGTGGCGGCCACAGGCACGACGAGGAGCTTGCGCGCCGCCACGGCCGCTTCGATCGCGCCGACGGTCTCCTCGGACAGGTAGGCGCCGACGATGGCGAAGTCCCTCTCCCGCGAGATCAGGCGCAG
>DATBLU010000051.1:0-4463 GCA_036555205.1 Candidatus Deferrimicrobiaceae bacterium | reverse complement strand
GATTCGTCCAGGATGCGCCTGTTGTAAGGATCTCCGGTCTTGAACAGGAGCTGGTTTGCGACCGTCGACCGCCTTGTCCGCATGTGGAGGCGGTTCGCGAGGCGGAAGAGCCGGTTGTCCTCCCGCGGATCGGCGATGTCGAAGATGTTTTCGGTGCGGATAAGGATATCCCCTATGGCGGCTCCTCGGGAGAGGAGCTCCTCGTCCGAAGGGACCTGGTCGTCGGCGCCGAACGCCGGCGCGGGGGAGGCGGACAACAGGCAAAACGCGGAAAATACCAGGAAGATCGCCCGGGTGCCGGGAGCAGGCAGAAAATGGAGGTTGCATCCGCGCATGTCCGGTTGATTATTCCCGCGGTTGCTTGTATTCTGTGTATACAGTATACAGGTTTTCCCTCGTCAACCGGCCAATCCAACAGGCGACATGCCGTCAACGTACGGGCAGCCGTTTCCTTTCGCCGGTTCGGGGAGCCTTTCGATGATTATCCCGCTTCCAGAACGGTACGCCTATCGTCCACTCAAGCCAACCCCTGAGGAAAGAGGAGGATGACGACGATGAATCGACGAATCCCGAACAGGTCAGCTGTCATCCTGGCGACCCTGCTGCTTGGGGCTGTTCTGAACGCGTGCGGCGGGGGCGGCGGCGGGGATACCGCGTCCGACGCTCCCACGGTCCTGCCTTCGTCCTTCATCTACCAGATCAGGCCGCTGGCAGGGGGCCCGTTGACGGCCGCTGCAGGAACGGAGACGCTTCAGTTCACGGGTCTGAACATGAACGGTACGTATGACAGGACCACGGAGGAGGTGACGCTGATTAACGGCGGCAATCCCGGTCCGCTTGTGACCCTGGTGAGCAGCGGATTGGGCACGCTCCCCTTGGGGGTGATAGAGGAGCTCCGTTGGGTGGGGGGGCAGGATCCCACAAGGGGAGTGTACACCGTCGTGTCATCCGCAACGAATTACATCCGCGTGGCGGTGGACAATACCGTGCCCGGCGTCAAGGTGGACCAGATGGTCGACGGCCTCAGCACGGGATCCGGCACCTTCCCCTGGCTCGAGTTCGAAAATCTGTATGGAACGGCCGCGCCCGCGTACCAGCAGACCGCCTGCTATACGTACGGCGCACGCGGGCTGATCTTCGAGCAGGCCGGACACATGATCGACGCCATTGAACTCATAACCTCGCGCGAGGGGGAGCTCGCGGCCGGGCCCGTCACGGTTTTATGCGATCCCTATCCGCCGCCGGCAGGAGCCCGCGGCACGATCCGGTACGAATGGATCGACGCCTCGGGGGACGGCACGGTAGGGTCGAATGATACGTTCGCCATCACATTCGACCAGTGCTGGGTGGACGATCCGGCCGACGACATCGATAAGATCTTGAACGGCTCTGCGATGCTCAGCCAATTCGCCGACTCGGCGGAGGCTCCGGTGGTTGTCGGCGGGGATATGTCGTTCTCGAATTTCGTTATAACGGAAACCGAGGAGGTGGCCCCGGGGGTGTTCACCACCCTTACGGATACCTTTACGATCAACGGAGGCTTCGAGCTCTACTTCTTCGGGCAATAGGCCGCGCCAATCCGGCCGATCGCCTGTTTTCGGGCAGGGGGCGGATTCTCCTTCCGCCCCCCTTCCTTCCATCCCGGGGCCAGATCGTGTTCTCCCCCCACGGCTTCACCCCGATTCAAATGGAACCGGTTGGGCGCCGGCGTGGTCAATCCCCGGTAAGAGGCGGAGACGGAGCTCTACGGAGCGGGAGGGCAAAGACATGAAACGGTTGTGGCCGGCGGCATTGGCGGCGACGATGACGGCCGCGATCATCGCGGCGCTTGTACCATGGCAGGGCGCGAGGGCCGCGGTGAAGGATGCGGCGAGGGGTGGGGAGCTGAAGCTGGCCTCAACCGAGGAGGACCGCACCTCCGCGGAGATAACCGTTTATAACGTTGGTCTCGGGCTGGTCAAGGACCGCAGGAATGTAACGCTGGGGCAGGGCGAGAACACGCTGCTGTTCATGGACGTGGCGTCCCAGGTGATCCCGTCCAGCGTTTCCGTGCGCTCCGTGAAGGAGGGCGATACGGTATCGGTCCTGGAGCAGAACTACGAGTACGACCTCCTCTCCCCCACGAAGCTGCTGGAAAAATACGTAGGGAAGACCGTCCGGATCCGGTACCGCAGCCCGTACACGGACCGGGAAGATGAGCGGGAGGCGAAGGTTCTGGCGTACAACGAGGGCCAGCCCGTGCTGATGATTGACAACGAGGTGACCTTCGGGATCCCGGGCGCCTACATTTTCCCCGAAGTACCCAGGGACCTGATCGCCCGGCCCACCCTTTCCTGGATGCTCGCCGCGAAGTCGGCGGGAAAACGCGAGCTGGAGGCGCTCTACCTCACCAACGGCATGACGTGGAGAGCCGACTACGTCCTGGTGCTGGGTTCGGATGAGAGCGGCGCGGACCTGTCGGGGTGGGTGACGCTGGACAACCGCAGCGGAGCGACGTTCCGAAACGCCCGGCTCAAACTTGTGGCCGGTGACGTGAACCGCATCCGCGACGATCTCGGCAGGAGAGGGTACCCGGCGGCGGCGAAGGCGGCGGGAATGTCCGAGGCGGCCGCCCAGTTCAAGGAGTCCGAGCTGTTCGAGTACCACCTCTATTCGCTGGAGCGCCCCACCGACGTAAAGAACAACCAGTCGAAACAGGTCGGTCTGCTTGCGGCAGAAGACGTTCCCGTGAAGAAGGAGTATGTCTTCTACGGCGCCGACTATTACTACCGCGCGCATCATACGGGGGACATCGTCCGGAACCAGAAGGTGCCAGTGTTCCTTCTCTTCCGCAACGACAAGGCGTCGCGCCTCGGCATGCCGCTCCCCAAGGGGATCGTGCGGGTATACAAGCGCGACAAGGACGACGCCCTTCAGTTCGTGGGGGAGAACTCCATCGACCATACTCCGAAAGACGAAAAGGTGCGGCTGATGCTGGGGGACGCCTTCGACGTCGTCGGCGACAGGAAGCAGACGGACTGGAGGGTCGTTTCGGGGAATACGTTCGAGGCGTCCTACGAAATATCCCTGAGGAACCACAAGAAGGAGGGGATCACGGTCAGGGTGGTTGAGCCGATCCCCGGCGACTGGAAGATCCTGGAGAGCAGCCACGCTTACGAGAAAGAGGACTCCAGCACCGCGGTTTTCCCCGTGAAAGTTGAGCCCGACCGGGAGGTCAAGCTGAGGTACAGGGTGCGGATCCGCTACTGACGGCGGGGCGGGCCGAGCAGGCGGAGCGCTTCCCGGGCTATATGAAGGTCCTCCCTGGTGTGGATGATGAGGATTCGCCCGCGGGAATCTGCCGCCGAAAGATCCGCATCCGGGCGCAAGATCCGGTTGCGCTCGGGATCGAGGCGCAATCCGAGGCATTCAAGCCCCCGGCAGGCCTCCTCTCTCAAGGAGGCGGCGTTCTCCCCCACGCCGGCGGTGAAGACCAGGGCATCCACACCTCCCAGCGCGACGGCGAGAGCGCCGATCGCGGCGCGGACGGAGTCGGCGTAGATCGCAAGGGCAAGCCTCGCCCGCTCGTTTCCCGCCTTGGCCGCTTCCTGAACCGCCCGGAAATCGGATGATATCCCCGACACGCCCAGCAGGCCGCTTCGCCTCTGGAGGATTTCGTCCAGATCCCGGGCGGAAAGCCCCATCCGCTCCATCGCGTAGATAAGGATCCCCGGATCGACCGACCCCGCGCGGCTCCCCATGACCAGTCCTTCCAGGGGAGTGAATCCCATCGTCGTGGCGACCGCCTTCCCCCCCAGGGTGGCCGTCGCGGAACAGCCGTTCCCGAGGTGGCAGATTACGGCGCGTAATCCCGCCGCCGGCCGGCCGAGAAATTCCGCCGCCCGCCCGGCGCAGTAGGCGTGGCTGATCCCGTGGAAGCCGTAGCGGCGGACGCCGCGAACCGCGTACCATTCGTAAGGCAGCGGGTATACGTGCCTGTCGGGGGGGATGTCCGCGAAAAAAGCCGTGTCGAAGGCGGCGACGTGCGGGACGCCTGGGATCGCCCTTTGCGCCGCGCCGATCGCGGCAAGGGCAAAGGGATTGTGCAGGGGGGCCAGTTCCGAGAGGCGGGCGATCTCCTCCAGAACCACGGCATCGACCTGTACGCTGTCGGTGAAGGCGCGCCCCCCGTGGACGACCCGGTGGCCGACGGCGACGATCGGATCGGCGGCAAGTATGGCCCCGATTGACTCGAGGACCGCGGAGACCGCGTCCTCCAGGTCCGGCTTGAGCACGGGGCCTTCGACCGTTCCCTCGGCTGCAAGCTCCATGGAGCGGCCGGAGAACAGGGAGAACTTGAGAGTGCTCGATCCCGCGTTCAGGACGAGGACGCTCACGGCGTCCACTTCCAGTCCCGGATCTCCGGCATGTCCTCACCGTGCAGGTGGATGTACTGCTTGTGCGCCAAAAGCCGGTCCCGGAGC
>DATBLU010000038.1:0-14201 GCA_036555205.1 Candidatus Deferrimicrobiaceae bacterium | reverse complement strand
TGGGTGTACAGCGAACCGGGGAATGGAACCACGTTCAAGGTCTACTTTCCACGTGTGGACGATCCCCCGGAATCGGCATCGGCCGTGGAGAGGGTTTCGGAGACGATCGAAACGAGGCGCGGCTTCGAAACGCTCCTGGTGGCGGAGGACGACGGCCTGGTGCGCGACCTGCTCCGCACGATCCTTTCCGGCGCCGGCTACACGGTATTGGAGGCGCGGGACGGGGTGGAGGGATGGGAGATCGCACGGCGGCATAAAGGACAGATCCAGATGCTGGTGACCGATGTCGTGATGCCGCGGATGGGCGGCCGGGAGCTTGCGAATCTCTTCGCGAACCATAGAACGGGAGCGAAGGTGCTGTTCCTATCGGGTTATACGGACGATGCAATCGTCCGCCACGGGGTGCTGGAAGCCGGCGTGGAATTCCTCCAGAAACCGTTCCGGCCGGCGGATTTGGTCCGGAGGATCCGGACGATCCTGAACGACGGGGACCGGGAGAACCCTACTGCGTGTCCAATACCTCCCGCACCTTCTGCGCCAATGTGACAGCGCTGAAGGGTTTCTGTATGAAAACCAGCCCCCGTCCCGTCTCCCCGGGCGGTAACGTTCCCTCTTCGGCGTAGCCCGACATGAGCAAAACCTTAATTCCGGGGGATATCTCGCGCATGCGCTCCGCCAGTTCCCTTCCGCTCAAACCAGGCATCACCATGTCCGTAAGCAACAGATCGATCGGTTTCTTCGCAGCGCGACAGAGACGCAACGCCTCGTCCCCGCTCGAAGCCTTCAGGACATGGTATCCCTGCATGCGAAGGATCTCCTCGACGAGGTTACGTACCTCGTCCTGATCCTCCACCACCAGCACCGTCTCATTCCCCATTGTGCTGGCCGCGGGAACAATCTCCAGCGCCGCCGGCTGCGGTTCCCCCGCAATCCGTGGAAGATAGATCTTGAAGGCCGTCCCCTTTCCGACCTCGCTGTCCACGAGGATATATCCCCCGCTCTGCTTTACGATCCCGTACACCATTGCGAGCCCCAGGCCCGTCCCCTTTCCTTTTTCCTTCGTGGTGAAGAAGGGCTCGAACAGATGGGACTTCGTCGCCTTGTCCATGCCGCACCCGGTATCGGAAACCGTCAATGCCACATAGGACCCGGGGGGGACGGAAACGGACCCGATGGGAATTTCCTCAGAGAGTTCCAGGTTCGCCGTCTCGATGGTGAGCGTGCCCCCCGCAGGCATCGCGTCCCGGGAGTTGATCGCCAGGTTCATTATCACCTGCTCGATCTGGCCCGAGTCCGCCATGACCCGCCATAGAGGCAGGGCGAGGGACACCAGAAGCTTGACGTCCTCGCCGATCAGACGGTGAAGCATATTCTCGATGTGGGACACAACCGCGTTAAGGTCCACCACCTTCGGCTGCAGGATCTGTCTCCGGCTGAAGGCAAGAAGCTGGCGCGTGAGCGAGGCGGCCCGGTCCCCCGCCTTCCGTATTTCCTCCACCTCCCGACGCCTCGGGTCGGTTTCATCCATTTGCCGGATAAGCAGGTCGGAATATCCGTTTATTGCCGTGAGAAGGTTGTTGAAATCGTGGGCGATTCCGCCTGCAAGCCTTCCGACCGCCTCCATCTTCTGGGCCTGGCGCAGCTGCTCTTCCAGCTTCCTGCCCTCGGTTATGTTGCGGGATGCGGTGACAACGGTCTTCACGTTCCCGTCCGCGTCGAATTCGGGGAACAGGCGCCAGCCGAACCAGAATGTGCCCGAGGGACCGTCCAGCGAGAACTCCAGTTCCTTCGGGATTCCCGTTTCGAACACCTCCCCGATAGCCGCGTCCCAGAACCGGGCCTTCTCCTCGGGGAATCCGAGTTCCTCGTGGGTTTTTCCCATCAAGTCCGCCTGTTGCATTCCGGTATAACGACTGGCCCCGGGATTCACGTACACGTAACGGCAATCCCGGTCGAATCGCGCTATCACATCTCCGATGTTCTCCACGACCGCGCGATATTTCTCCTCGCTCTCCCGGATTTTCTCCTCCGCCCGAACCCACTCGGTGATATCCCGGAATATCATGCTCGTCCTTTGATCGCCGTGGCGGTCTTTGAAAACCCGGGAGGAGATTTCGACGGGGAACCGCGCCCCGTCCTTCCGGACCAAGGTCAACTCCCCCCTTGTCATGCCGGTCAGTGCCCGCTCCTCCAGCAAGGCCGGAAGGCGGGGGTCGGCAATGTCGACAACGCCGGCTCTGCCGGCCTCGCAGACCTCAGCTTCCGTGCGTCCCAGCATCCGGCATGCGGCGGGGTTGGCGGCAAGGATATTGCCGTCCGGCGTCGTCATCAGGGCCCCGTCCATGCTGTTCTCGAAGATAGCCCGAAACTGCCCCTCGGATTCCCGAAGCGCATCCTCCACCGCCTTTGTTCGCTTGCTGAGACTCAAACTCGCCATCCAATGGTCGAGGATCGCCGAAGATAATTCATGCCCAAGGAAATTCTCCGGCGGGATGTAATGGACGTTCTCGAAGAATTCCGTCCCGACGACAGCCATCGGATGGGTCGCCAGCACCTGGAGAAGAAGAGAGGCGGGAAACCGCCTGCGATCGTACTGGCAAAGGGCCAGGCACCTGCTCCCCGGAAAGAATGTGTTAAGCCTCGATTCGTACTCTATGAGACGCTCGGAGCCGGGCAATCCCCTCAAGGCCCAGGACATCTCGCCCGTCGCCCTCAAGGCGCGGTAGCCCTCCTTTACAGCCCGGTCGGTTTCCTGCCGCAGTAGAGAGATCATGCAGTCGGGATCGAAGGCACCGTCGCGCATGTAGGCCTTGTCGGCCGAGAGGATCGAAAGCTGCCCTTTTTTCAGGAATTGACTCGGGTCGAGCCCGTCCTGCCGCAGATACTCAAGGACGGTATCCGCGATACGGGCATCCACGATGTAGAGGATTTTCTCGTTCTGCTCCAGCCCTTGCCGAAGGAAGGGAGTCAGGAGCGCCCGGTGCTCTCCCTCCGTTTGATAAATGCAGCAGAGGTGATCGCCGGGCTTGAGGTGGCGTATCTCGTCGAGATGGGATGTCGCTTTTATCATGTGCAAACGATTATACCATCGGTGAAAAGTGGGATTCGCCGGGGAGCCGTAGCATGCAAGGACGTACTGGGGGTAATCTATTGGGGCCATGACCTGCGTACGCCGCATGAAACCGCTCGGGTTTGTCGCCTTCGCCCTGCTTCTGCTCCTGTCGGCCCGGGGCGCCCATGGTGCACCCGCAATCCTGAGTCACGATCTCTCCGTGGCCCTCCACATGGAGAGCCATACCATGAACGCCTCCGATACCATGACAATCCGTCCCGGCGGGGTATCGCGCCTCTCCCTCACCCTGGCGGAAGGCGCGCTCGTCACCAGGCTCTCCGTCGGCGGAAAGGATTACCCCTTTGTCCCCTTCCCATTCAGGAACGGGATGCTCGGCTTCCCGGTTCCCGAGGAAGCTCGCCAGGGGACCCTGGTGGTCACGGTCGCCTACATTGCGGCCTTCGACGACCCCGTGCCCGACAGCCCGGTCAACACGGAGGACCCGGGTTACGGGGTTGCCGGATCCATCACTCCGAGAGGGGTTTTTTTAAGCGACGAGGCGCTGTGGTACCCAAGCCTCCCGGGGAGCAAGCCGACTTGGCGCGTGCGAGTCGAGACGCGGGAAGGGATCGAGGCGGTCACCGCGGGCAGCCTTCTGCAAAGGTCCGCTTCCGGCGGGGCGACGGTGTCCGAATGGAAAATCGACCAGCCGCTTCCGGGTATCGCCCTGTCGGCGGGGAAGTATCGCGTCAGGGAGGGAAATGCGGGCGATATCCGGCTTTACACCTACTTCTACCCGGAGAGCGACCCGCTCTCCGCGAAGTACCTGGAGGCCGCTGCGGGATTCCTCGGCCTCTACCGGAAACTTTTCGGCCCCTACCCTTTCGACAAGTTCGCCGTCGTCGAGAACTTCTTTCCAACCGGCTACGGTTTTCCTTCCTACACACTTTTGGGCAGCACGGTTGTGAGGCTGCCCTTCATCGTCGAGACCAGCCTGGGACATGAGATCGCCCACTCGTGGTGGGGAAACGGCGTCCGCGTGGACGCAGGCCTTGGCAACTGGTCCGAAGGGCTTGTCACGTATGTAGCCGATCACCTCTACCGCGAGCGGTCCTCTCCCGGCGCGGCGCGCGCCTACCGGCTCCAGCTCCTGCTGGATTACGCCGCCCTGGTCCCCCCGGAGGATGATTTTCCATTGGTGGAATTTACCGGACGCACGAGCCCCGGCTCGCGGGCGGTCGGGTACGGCAAGGCCGCGATGGCGTTCCACATGGCCAGGCGCAAGGCGGGCGACGACGCATTCTGGAGCGGGCTGCGCGCTGTGGCGCGGGAGAAGCTCTTTCGGGAGGCATCATGGGGGGACTTCGACCGTGCCATTTTCGGAGACCGATCACCCGGAGCCTCTTCCTTCTTCCGACAGTGGATCGAGCGTCCCGGCGCCCCGTCGCTCGCACTGACGGATGTTAAGGCGGAGCGCAAAAACGGCCGGTGGAAGGTCTCAGGGCGCATCACGCAGCAGAAGCCGTACTTCGAGCTCGAGGTCCCGCTGCGCCTCGAGACAGACGGGAAGCCCGTGAACGCGATCGTACGGATCGGCGGGGAGGACGTCCATTTCGCGATGTTCGCGGACTCCCGGCCGGCGAGGCTGGTCGCCGATCCGGATGTAGACGTCTTCCGCCGGCTCGATCCATCCGAGGTCCCGCCGCTGATCAACGGCGTGCGCGGCTCCCGTTCCCTGCTCGTAGTGGCAGCGCGCGGCATGCGTGCGGATATCATCGAGGCTTCGAGTGTCCTCCTTTCCGCCATCGGAAAGAATGGAATCCCGGTTGCAAGGGAAGAAGATACTCCCGCTTCCTTGACAGCGGGGCGCGACGTGCTGTACATAGGGCTGCCGCACGGTAACGGCTACCTGCCGCCGTTCCCCCGGGAGCTCTCGGCGACGCCGGAAAGCTTCACGCTGGAAGGAGAGAGGTACAAGTCGGCCGGCGACGCGCTGTTCGCGGTCCTTCCTCATCCGTCGGACAAGGGGCGTGTTGCGGCGGTCTTCCTGCCTTTTTCCGCGGAGGCCGCGTCGCAAGCCGCCCGCAAGATCCCCCATTACGGCAAGTACAGTTTCCTCTCCTTCTCCGGGGGGGTGAACAAGGCCAGGGGCACGTGGCCGGCGGACGCCTCGCCCATGGTCCACGTCTTCGGCTCCGCGCCCAGGTGATGGCGCCCGGGGGCTCCCCGATCGACCGCGCCCGTGCATTTTTCTTTCTTTGCCTCGCAAAATTATCTATACCTGTATGTCTATACAATTCAGGGGTGACGGTGGGATAATGGTATCAACTTCCTGCAGCCAATCCCCCGAGGACAATGCCTCATGAACGATAAAAACAGATCCATCCGTCTCAACGCCGCCGGCGTCCCGGAAAACATGGGGTTGTACGACCCGTCGCTGGAGCACGATGCGTGCGGAGTGGGATTCGTCGCCACCCTTTCGGCCGAGCCCAGCCATTCCATCGTCGAAAAAGGGATCAGGATACTGGTCAACCTGGAGCACAGGGGGGCCATCGGTGGGGACAAGTCGACCGGCGACGGCGCCGGGCTCCTCGTCCGGATCCCCGACACGTTCTTCCGCCTGGCGGGACTTTCCTTCACCCTGCCCCAGCGGGGGGACTACGCGGTAGGAATGGTCTTCCTTCCCTCCGATCCGAAACTTGCCAAGACCTGCGTCGAGACGCTCGAAGAGATCGCCGGCGCGGAGGGGCACCCCATCCTGGGATGGCGGCAGGTGCCTCACAACGACAGCCTCCTCGGAGACCTTTCCCGGTCGACGAAGCCGGGGATCGCCCAGTGCTTCCTGGACCGGTGCGCCGCGGGGGCCGATGCGTTCGAGCGGAAACTCTACGTCATCCGGAGGCAGGCCGAAAAGGAAATCGGCGGGCGCGACGACGCGGATTTCAGCCAGTTCTACATCTCTAGCCTGTCCGCCCGCACGCTCGTATACAAAGGGCTGCTCACGGGATCGCAGCTTCCCCAGTTCTACCCGGACCTGGAGGTGGACCTGTTCGCGAGCCCATTCGCCATCGTGCACCAGCGGTACAGCACCAATACCCTGCCGACGTGGCACCTCGCCCACCCGTTCCGGTTCCTCGCGCACAACGGCGAGATCAACACGCTGCGGGGGAACATAAACAGGATGCGGTCCCGCGAGGGCCAGATGGCCTCCGACCTTTTCGGCGCCGACATCGGGAAGATCCGCCCCGTCCTGAACGAGACGGGGAGCGATTCGGCCATATTCGACAACGGCCTCGAGCTCCTCCTGATGGCGGGGCGCTCCCTTCCGCACGCCATCATGATGATGGTCCCGGAGGCTTTCGGGCCGAAGTACCAGATGAGCGAGGACAAGCGCGCCTTTTACGAGTACCACTCGGCGATCATGGAGCCGTGGGACGGTCCCGCCGCCCTGGTGTTCACGGACGGCCGCTATATCGGGGGCACGCTCGACCGGAACGGCCTGCGCCCGTCGCGCTATACCGTTACCCGGGACGGCCTGATCGTCCTGGCATCGGAGACGGGCGTCCTCGACTTCGATCCCGACGAGATCGTGCAGCGTGGGCGCCTCCAGCCCGGGAAGATGTTCCTCGTGGATCTCCAGGAGAAGCGGATCGTCCCCGACAACGAGATAAAGGCGAAGATCTCGCGCCAGAAGCCGTACCGGCACTGGGTCAAGGACAACCGGATCGAGATGAGGGGCCTTTTCGCCCCTCCCGAGATCCTGCCCGAGGATCCGGAGGTCCTCCTGCGGCAGCAGCACACGTTCGGATACACCGAGGAGGACCTGCGGATGATCATCGCCCCGATGGCCTCGCAGGGGCAGGAACCCGTAGGCTCGATGGGGGACGACGCGGCGCTGGCGGTGCTCTCGGACCGGCCCCACATCCTGTACAACTATTTCAAGCAGCTTTTCGCCCAGGTGACGAACCCGCCGATAGACCCGCTCCGGGAGGAGCTCGTCATGTCCCTGCGGTCCTTCGTCGGGCGGGAGAAAAACGTCCTCGAAGAGACGCCGGCCCATTACCGGATGCTCAAGATCCCGCACCCTATCCTGACGCCGGAGGACATGGTGCGCCTGCGGAAGGCGTCCCACCCCGACGTCGTGACGCGGGAGATCGACATCCTGTTCCCTGCCGGGGGCGGGGGAACGGCCCTGGAGGCGGCGCTCTCCGCCCTCTTCGTCCAGGCGGACATGCACATAGCCGACGGGGCGACCCTCCTCGTGCTGACGGACCGTAATTCCTCGGCCGACCGTGCCCCGATCCCGGCGCTGCTTGCGACTTCAGGCCTCCACCATCACCTCATCCGCCGCGGATCGCGGACCCAGGCGGGCATCATCGTCGAGACGGGAGAGGCCAGGGAGGTCATGCATTACGCCCTGCTGGTGGGGTACGGTGCGAACGCGATCTGCCCGTACGTTGCCTTCTCGACCGTCCGTTCCATGGCGGAAGAGGAACTGCTCGAGCGCCCGATGCTGCCCGGAGACGCGATCGACGCCTATATCACCGCGGTGAAGAAGGGGCTCTTGAAGATCCTCTCCAAGATGGGGATATCGACGATCAAGAGCTACTTCGGGGCCCAGATATTCGAGGCCGTGGGTCTCGGACGGCCGCTTGTCGACCGGTACTTCTGCGGCACCGCCTCCCGGATCGGGGGGATCGGGCTCGAAGAGATAGCCGCGGAAGCGAACGCGCGCCATCGGCGCGCCTGGCCGGCGGCCGGACCCGTCGATCGCCTTCTCGACCCGGGCGGCACGTACCAGATCAGGGTCGGGGGGGAGAAGCACCTGTGGCCCCCCGAGGCGATATACAAGCTGCAGCAGGCGGTGCGGACCGACGATTACGCGGTCTACAAGGAGTTCTCCGCCATAGTAAACGACCAGTCGCAACAGCGGGCGACGCTGCGTTCGCTCTTCAGGTTCCGCAGCGGGGATAGGATCCCGATCGACGAGGTCGAACCGGTCGAGAAGATCACCCCGCGCTTCGTCACGGCGGCCATGTCGTACGGATCGATCAGCAAGGAAACCCACGAGACGATCGCGATCGCGATGAATCGCCTCGGCGGGCGGAGCAACTCCGGCGAGGGAGGCGAGGATCCGGCCAGGTACGCCCCCCTGCCTAACGGCGACTCGCTGCGGTCGAAGATCAAGCAGGTCGCCTCGGGGCGCTTCGGGGTCACCATCGATTACCTGAACAATGCGGACGAGCTCCAGATCAAGATGGCCCAGGGCGCCAAGCCGGGCGAAGGCGGCCAGCTCCCCGGCCACAAGGTCAGCGCGGATATCGCGCGTGTCCGGCACACGACTCCGGGGGTGACCCTCATATCCCCGCCCCCGCACCACGACATCTACTCGATCGAAGACCTGGCCCAGCTCATCTACGATCTCAAGTCCGCCAACCCGGATGCGAACGTCTCGGTGAAGCTCGTGTCCGAGGTCGGGGTCGGAACGGTGGCGGCGGGAGTCGCCAAGGCCAAGGCCGACCTCGTCCTCATCTCCGGCCACGACGGAGGCACGGGGGCGTCTCCCCTGACCTCGATCAAGCATTCCGGCCTTCCCTGGGAGCTGGGCCTCGCCGAGACGCAGCAGGCGCTCATCCTGAACCGGCTCCGGGACCGGATCGTCGTCCAGACCGACGGGCAGCTCAAGACGGGCAGGGACGTGGCGGTCGCGGCGCTGCTGGGGGCCGAGGAGTTCGGTTTCGGCACGTCGGTCCTGGTCACACTGGGGTGCATCCTACTCCGGAAGTGCCATATGAACACATGCTCCGTGGGCGTGGCTACCCAGGACCCCGCGCTGCGCGCCATGTTCGCCGGGAAGCCAGAGCACGTCGAGCGGTTCCTGCGATTCGTCGCCCGGGATCTCCGGGAGATCATGGCGGAACTCGGGTTCCGGACGGTCGACGATATGGTCGGACGCGTCGACAGGCTCGAGATGCAGCCGGCCGTCAACCACTGGAAATCCAAGGGGGTGGACCTGTCTGCGGTCCTCCTCGCTTCCGGGGACCCGGCCACTACGGTTCGCCGCCGGATCAGGCCCCAGGAACACGATCTCGGGTCGGCCCTCGACGTGGAGCTCATCCGGCGTGCGGAGAGCGCCCTGTCGAAGGGGCAGCCGGTGCGGATCGCCATGCCGATCAGGAACGTTCACCGGACGGTGGGCACCCGCCTCTCCGGCGAATTGGTCAAGCGGTTCGGCGCCCGTTGCCTCCCTGAAGGGACGATAGACCTGCGCTTCACCGGCTCGGCCGGCCAGAGCCTCGGCGCCTTCCTCGCGCCCGGCATCTCGATCCGGGTCGAGGGGGACGCCAACGACTACCTCGCGAAGGGAATGTCGGGAGGTAGGATCGTCGTGACTCCTCCTCCCGGGTCCGCCTTCCTGCCCCATCGCAACATCATCGCCGGCAATGTAGTCCTCTACGGGGCGACGGGCGGAGAGCTTTACCTCCACGGGGTGGCGGGCGAGAGATTCGCGGTCCGCAACAGCGGGGCGAAGGCGGTGGTCGAGGGCGTGGGCGACCACGGCTGCGAGTACATGACCGGGGGGACCGTCGTCGTCCTGGGCCGCACCGGGGTCAATTTCGCGGCAGGGATGAGCGGCGGGATCGCCTACGTGTACGACGAGACGGAGCTCTTCGACACCCGCTGCAACCTGGACATGGTCGACGTCGAGAGCGTGTGGGATCCGGAAGACGTGAAGCGTCTGAAGACGATGATCGAGCACCACTTCCAGTACACACGGAGCGCCAGGGCGAAACTCATCCTCGACGACTGGGAATCGCGTCTCCCGTTGTTCGTCAAGGTAATGCCGGTCGATTACCGGAAAGTCCTCGAGCGGATGCAGTTGGAGGAGCACCGCGAAACCGAGACGCTTTCGGCCACCGAGGAGGTTTACCGTGGGTAAGCAGACAGGTTTCCTGGAGTTCCCCAGGGAGAACCCGCCCCACCGCTCCATAGCCGAGCGGATCCGGGACTTCGAGGAGATAGAGGGATTGCTTCCCCGTTCGGCGCTGGAGATCCAGGCATCCCGGTGCATGGACTGCGGCATCCCCTTCTGCCATGCGCTCGGCTGCCCGGTGAAGAACCGGATTCCCGAATGGAACGACGCGGTATACCGAAAACAGTGGCGGAAGGCGCTCGACCTTCTCCATGCCACCTGCAACCTGCCGGAGATCACGGGCCGGGTATGCCCCGCTCCCTGCGAGCCTGCTTGCACCCTTGCGGTCAACATGCCCCCCGTCACCATAAAGCATATCGAGCTCCAGATCGTGGAGCGCGGATGGAGCGAGGGATGGATAGTCCCCGAGCCGGCGCCCGTCAAGACAGGCAAAAGGGTCGCGGTCATCGGGTCGGGTCCGGCAGGGCTTTCCGCGGCCCAGCAGCTCGCCCGGAATGGGCACGAGGTAGTGGTATTCGAGAAGTCCCCGAAGGTGGGCGGGCTGCTGCGCTACGGCATCCCGGATTACAAGCTGGAGAAGTGGATCATCGACCGGAGGCTCGATCAGATACGGAGCGAGGGGGTCGTATTCGAAACGGGGGTAAACGCCGGGACAGACATCTCGGTTCGCTACCTGCGCAGGACCTTCGACGCCATTCTTATAGCCGCGGGGGCGACGGTGCCGCGGGACCTGCCGGTGCCCGGGCGCGACCTCAAGGGGGTCCACTTCGCGATGGAATTCCTGGCCCAGCAGAACATGCGGATCGGGTCGGAGTCCTTTCCGGAGGAGGAGATCTCCGCCGCCGGGAAAAACGTCGTGGTCATCGGCGGCGGCGACACGGGATCGGACTGCATCGGCACGAGCCGGCGCCAGGGGGCGAAATCGATACACCAGCTCGAGATCCTTCCCAAGCCCCCCGACGACAGGGTCCCGACCAATCCATGGCCCACCTGGCCGAACGTCCTTCGGACTTCGACCGCGCAGGAAGAGGGGTGCGACAGGTCCTGGAGCGTGTCGACGAAGGAATTCTTAAGCGCCAAGGGCCGGGTAAGCAAGCTGCGCTGCGTACGCCTCGATTGGGCGGAGCCGGATGCGTCGGGACGGCGCGCCTTCAAGGAGGTCCCGGGGTCGGAATTCGAGCTGGCGGCCGACCTGGTGCTGCTCGCGATGGGATTCGTCCACGTGGAGCACGGTCCGCTGGTCCGGGACCTGTCCCTGGCGGTCGACCAGCGGGGAAACCTGCAGGTGGACCAAAGCCGGATGACCTCCACGCCTGGAGTTTTCGCGGCCGGCGACTCCATGCTGGGAGCGTCCCTGATTGTGAGGGCGATAGATGACGGCCGGCAGGCGGCCGAGGGGATCGATCGTTATCTTTCGGTGAAAAGGTAGCGGTTTTCCCCCCTGGCCCGCATCGCTGCGACTCTGCGCGATCAGTCCGCCTGATTCGCGCTTTCGGAAATGCCGGTCCTGTCCAGCATCACTCCGTGGAGCTGCCGGGGATTGCCCTTCTCGTCCAGCGTCACGCGCACCGAGTCCAACAGTTCGACGACATTCCCCCCCGCCGTGATCGCGCGGTACTTCATCCTGAATTCCCGTTTATGGGCGGCTGCGGTCTTACGCCTTTCGACCACGCGGTCCCGATCGTCCGGGTGGATGATGTTTTTCAATAAATCCGGGTCCGCCAGCCACCGGTCCACCGAGTACCCGAGTAATCCCTCCACGCAATCGCTCACGAACAGGAATTTCCCGGTGGCTGCGTCCGCCTCGTATACGACCGCGTCCAGGCGGCCAAGCATGTGGCGGAAACGCCGTTCGGACGATTCCGCTTTCTCCCGCATCGACTCTTCATGCTCAAGGGCGGTCCTGGCCAGAAACGCTTCCAGCGAATAGGACCGCGTTGCCCCGTTTACGACCCACAGGTGAATGAAAGGGGCGCTGAGAAGCAACAGCAAACCCGTGTCGGCGACGACGTACGCGCTTCCGTGCAAGCCCAGATGTGAAAGCGAAATCATCGTCAAAATCTCCGCCGCGGTTATGACGAGGAGGATCTGGAGGAAAATCTTTATGGGTTTCACGGGGGCACCTCGCCGCCTGAATGACGGATTTCCCATCGGCGATATTCCAAATAGATGCACCCGTGATTAAACAGGTTCCGGTTCCTGCGATTCTTTTGGGGAGGGGGAGGGCCGATCCCTTTCCTGCGGATCGCTATTTCTCGATCAATATCGTGACAGGCCCGTCGTTTACGAGCTCGACTTCCATCGCTGCGCCGAACGTCCCGGTTTCGACCGTTATCCCGGAAATGTCCTTCAGGCGCCGAACGAATTCCCCGTACAGCGGCTCGGCCGACTCCGGCGGGGCCGCCTGCGAAAAACCGGGCCGGGTTCCTTTCGAGGCGTCTCCGTACAGGGTGAACTGCGGGACCACCAGGATCCCTCCCCCCGTGTCCGTAACCGATCTGTTCATTTTTCCCGCTTCGTCTTCGAATACCCGCAAGCGCGCCACCTTGTCGCACATCCAGGTGACGTGCGGCAGGCCGTCCCCATGGGCGATCCCCACGAAAACCAGAAGTCCCTCGCCGATCCTGCCGAGGACCGCCCCTTCCGCTTCGACCTTGGCGCGCTTGACCCTCTGGATAACGACGCGCATCCGCAAAGCATAGTAGGTAGCAGGATATCGGTGCAAGGATCGTCTTGCGGCTCCTATAATGAAGCGAGTGGGGGACCCACGCTCGGAACAGGGGCAACGGATGTCCGGCAAAACGATTAAGGTCCTATACGTTCTGGGCGCCCTCGCAGGCCTTTTCGCGGCCGCGGCGATCGTTCTTCCCCATGTCGTCGACGTCGACGCATACAAGCCCCGGATCGAGGCGGCCGCCTCCGAGGCTCTCGGAATGGACGTTCGGGTCCACGGCCGGCTGCGCATATCCCTGCTCCACGGTTTGGGCGTGTCGTTCTGGGACGTCAGGGCGGTAAGCGGCGGGACGGAGTTATTCCGTGCCGGGGATATCCGGGTCGGGCTGAAGATCCTCCCCCTTCTTCGACGGGAGATGGTGATAAGCGAGTTGGCGCTACTCTCTCCATCAGTCCACATCGAGCGCGCGAAAAACGGATCGTTCAATTTCGAAACTGCGGCGCTGAAGCAGTCGACCGGATCCCCTGCTGCCCTGCGGGGAATCGAAAGGATCCTCGTGTCGAAAGGGAACCTGGTTTTTCTCGATAAAAAGTCCGGCGGGAAGACCGAAGTGCGGGAGTGGGACCTGTCGGTGAAAGATCTGTCCCTCGGCAGCGGGAGAGTGGCGGACCTTGCCGGGAGCATCTCGTTTTCGGGAGAAACGAGCGCCAAGACCGTCAAGATCAACGGTATCGAGATTTCCGACGTTCGCGCGGACCTGCGCGGCGAAAACGGGAAATTACGCGCCGCCCCGGTCGCCTTGACCGTCTTCGACGGCGCCTGCAAGGGGATCGTCGAAGCCGACATGGCGCAGGACGAGCCGGTTTTCAACGTGCGATTCGATGTCTCGGGGCTCCGCATCGAGAAATTCCTTCTGGAGGCCTCCGGGAAAAAAACACTTGCGGGGGAGGCGGATTTATCGGCCACCCTGACGGCGCACGGGAATTCCGCGGAGCGTAGGAAGAGGACCTTGAGCGGCGAAGTTTCCCTCCGGGGAGAGAACCTGGAGCTTTATGGCCTCGACCTCGACCGTTTCCTTACCCGGTACGAAAAAAGCAGGGACATTGGACTTGCGGACGCAGGCGCATTCCTCGTCGCGGGCCCGCTGGGGACCGCGTTCCTGAAAGGGTACCGTATCGCCGGAGTCTACCAGGCGACCCGGGAGGAGAAGGGAGCCATCCGCAAGCTGGTTTCCGACTGGAACTTGAAAAACGGCGTGGCGGAGGCGAAGGACGTTGCGCTATCGACGCATGGCAACCGTCTCGCGCTCAACGGGAAGCTCGATATCGCAACCGAGCGATTCGAAGAGGTGACGGTTGTGCTGCTCGACGAAAGGGGGTGCGCAAGGGCATCGCAGAAGATCCGCGGCCCCTTCCGCGATCCGCGGATGGAGAAGGTCAGCACCCTGAAGTCGCTGGCATCGCCCGTGCTCCGCCTGTTCGAGGGGGCGAAATCGATCGTTTCGGGACGCGGGTGCGAGGTGGTCTACTCGGGCTCCGTGG
>DATBLU010000035.1:0-1546 GCA_036555205.1 Candidatus Deferrimicrobiaceae bacterium | reverse complement strand
CAGGGCCGCAAGGATCTCTTTCCTGGAGGGCTCGTAGAGGTAGTCGATATCCGCCCCTCCCCCTTCCGATTCCTTCCGCTCGATAGCGAGCGGAAACAATTTCTCGAACCGGACAACCTGGGATATCGCCGACCGGAATTCATTGAACACCAGCTGGACCTCGTCGAAGTCGCCCGCCAGAAAGCCGTCCACGAGGTCCTTCGACATCGCTTCCGCATGGGCATGGGAGAGCGAGCCGAGGATGTTGACGTACTCCTTGCGGATTTCCACCCGCCGCCGCCGGAAGAAGTCGCGGGCCTTGCGCCCCACCGCGAACACGAAGATCTCCTCGTGCCGTTCGCGGCCCGAGGCGAGGAACCGGTTGGTCGCCCGGAGCAGGTTGGAGTTGAACCCCCCGCACAGCCCGCGGTCCGACGTGACGACCAGGAGGGCCAGCTTCGTTCCTTCCCGCGCCGAAAGGAGCGGATGGCCCCCGTCTTCCGCCCGGCCGGCGACGGCCTGCACGACCTCGCGCATCTTCCGCGCGTAGGGCCTTGCCGCCGTGATGGCGTCCTGCGCGCGCTTGAGCTTGGCCGCCGACACCATCTTCATCGCCTTGGTGATCTGCTGCGTGCTCTTGACGCTGCCGATCCGCTTCCGGATCACGCGTAGGTTAGCCATCGCCTGTCAGTCGCCCCGTGGGTTTAATGCCTTCCGCTATTCCTTGAATACGCCCTTGAACTCCTCGAGGGCCGCGGTGAGCTTCGTCTTTACGTTGTCGTCTATCGTCTTCTTCTCGCGCAGCAGGTCGATCACGGCCCCGTGCTTGTCCTTCATGAAGGACGCAAGCTCGATCTCGTACCGGCCGAGCGTTGAGAGTTCGTACCCGTCGGTGAATCCGTTGGTGGCCGCGAAGATCGTCACGACCTGCTGCTCCACGGCCTGCGGCTCGTACTGGGCCTGCTTGAGGATCTCGACCAGGCGGGCGCCGCGGGCAAGCTGCATCTGCGTCGCCTTGTCGAGGTCGGATCCGAACTGGGCGAAGGCGGCCATTTCCCGGTACTGCGCCAGTTCGAGGCGCAGCCTTCCCGCCACCTGCTTCATCGCCTTTATCTGCGCGTTCCCGCCGACGCGTGAAACCGACAGCCCGACGTTCACCGCGGGCCGGACGCCGGCGTAGAACAGGTCGGACTCGAGATAGATCTGCCCGTCGGTGATGGAGATGACGTTCGTCGGGATGTAGGCGGAAACGTCGCCGGCCTGGGTTTCGATGACGGGAAGCGCCGTCAGCGACCCGCCTCCCTCTGCGTCGGACAGCTTCGCGGCGCGCTCGAGCAGCCGCGAGTGCAGGTAGAAGACGTCGCCGGGGTAGGCCTCGCGCCCGGGCGGACGCCGCAGGAGGAGCGAGAGCTGCCGGTAAGCCACTGCGTGCTTGGAGAGGTCGTCGTAGATGCACAGGGCGTGTCGGCCGCTGTCGCGGTAGAACTCCCCGATCGTGCACCCGGTGTAAGGGGCGATGAAGTTTATCGGGGCCGGCTCGGAAGCGGTCGCCGACACCACGATCGTG
>DATBLU010000306.1:0-15236 GCA_036555205.1 Candidatus Deferrimicrobiaceae bacterium | reverse complement strand
CACCGTCCACCTTGAAGGCAAGCCGGCGGAGCAGATGCTCAGGTTGATGAACGCCCTCGAGGAGTCCGACGACGTCCAGAACGTATGGGCCAACTTCGACATCTCCGACGAGGCTATGGAGGCGTTCGGCGCGTGAGCGGCCGGTGACACCCGCGCGCCGCCGGATCCTGGGGATAGACCCCGGCTCCCGCCGGACGGGATACGGCATCATCGACGTGCGCGGGAATGCCATGACGCCGGTCGCGTGGGGCGTCATCCGTACCGACGCATCCGGATCATTTCCCGACAGGCTCCACCTGATCCACGAGAAGCTGACCGAGATCATCCTGCTGCACAAGCCAACCGATGCGGCCGTGGAGAACGTGTTCCTCGCCAAGAACGCGGCGTCGGCGCTCAAGCTTGGACAGGCCCGCGGGGCGGCCATCGTTACCTGCCGCGCAAACGGCATCCCGGTCCGCGAATACAGCGCGAAGGAAATCAAGACCGCCGCCACCGGCTACGGAGCCGCGTCGAAGGAGCAGGTCGCAGGCATGGTGCGCCGGCTTCTGGGCATCCGCGAAGAGATTCCCGCGGACGCTTCCGACGCGCTGGCGATGGCTTTCTGCCGCGCCGTCACGCGGGACATCGCGCGCTAGCGCCGCCCCGGCGGGAAACGGGCCGGGAAACTTCAAGGGGAACCGGAACGCCGCCCGGCGTGTCTATAATTCGGGGCCAGCCGTACCTCCATCCAATCCTATAAAACAGCCGTCCGACATCGCGGAATGCCCCGGCAAATTCCTTTTATTAAAGGAGTGGAGCATGGACCGCGCAGCTTTCAGCACGCAATACAGAAAATTCCGGATCCTGATATCCAAATTTTTCAGCTACTGGTTCTTCATCCTTTTCGCCACCGTCGCGATCGTGTTCGCTGTTTTGGAGAGATTCACGCACATGTTCCACGTCGAGAATCTCGAACCGTTCATGATCCTCATCCTGGTTTACGCGATTCTCGTATACATCGTGACGGAGCGCGCGAAGGTGCTGGACGACATCCACGACAGCATCAAGAGCTCGAAGGCCGTGGTCTATCCGACCCGGGAATCGGTCTACGCAAAAATTCCGCTCGTGATAGCCAAGACGTCCGCCGACAGCAGGGGGAGGCGACGGATATTCCACGCCGCGCTGTACGGAAATTACGGAAAGCGGATGTCCCGGCCGCCCATGCCGGACCCGCTGTTCGATCTCTTCGACAGCGAGATCGACAAGTGCGTCGCCTCGACGGGCGCCGGGATGTGGCACGTCTACGAGATCTACAACATCACCGACGAAGAGCGCCTGAACGGCGTCCTGGAGCTCCTGGAGAGGCGCAAGGACGCGGAAGGCTACGAGGTGCGCGCGTTCTCGCTTTCCGACGCCCTCCCGCACCTTTCCTCCCTTATCATCGGAGACGAGGACCTGCTCGTCGGCTCCGACGATCCGCGGTACTACCGCATGCGCGCGGCCACTCACCTGCGAGGGCGCGACCACGTGCGGCTGGCGACCGAATATTTCTATTCCCTGTGGAACGACCCCCGCATACGCGTCCTGAAGACGGAAACCGGCGTCGAATGGAACGAGATCGAATCGCTTCGCGGCAGGATCCGGGCCGAGTCCGAAATCCGCGAGCAGGCCGGGTAAGGGGGCCGGCCCGGCCGGGGATCGTGGTATGATTCGAAGTCATGATCGACCAGCTGCGCGGCCGCCTGGCGGGGGGAGGAAAGGATTTCGTCGTGGTGGAATGCGCGGGGATAGGGTTCCGCGTGCACGTGTCCGCCGCCACCCGCAAGGACATGCCCGCTGAAGGCGAGAGCCTCGTCGTCCGTACCCACCTGCACATGCGCGAAGGGGGAGCCGACCTGTACGGGTTCTCCTCGGAAACCGAGCGGGAGATCTTCCTTGCCGCGATCGGAGTAGGCGGCGTCGGCCCGAAATCCGCCCTTTCCGTCCTTTCAGTCATGGGAGTGGGGGGGGTGCTTGCGGCGTGCGCCCGCGAGGACGCGGCGGCCTTCACGCAGGTGCCGGGCATCGGAAAGAAGCTGGCCCAGCGAATAGCGATGGAGCTTCCGGACCGGCTCAAGAAAGTGACGGTCGAGCTTTCGCAGGCCGCCGGAGCGGGGGAAGCCGCGCCGCCGTCGGCGCCGGAATCGGAGGCTGCGGCGGCCCTGGTATCGCTCGGGTTTTCACGCGCGGAGTCGCAGATCGCCGTATCCAGGTCCAGGAAGGAAATCGGCGGCGATCCACCGGCGGAGGAGCTGGTCCGCCGGGCGCTGAAGCAGCTTTCGGTCGTAAGGCGAGCATAGAGCGAACGGGCAAGGACGGCGGAGGGGACGAATGGAAAGCCGCATCGTGGACCCGAGGGTCGGCAGCGAGGACGGGACGCTCGATCTGTCTCTGCGGCCGAAGCTCCTCGCCGATTTCATCGGGCAGCGGCAGGTGGTGTCAAACTTAAGGACCTTCATGGACGCCGCGAAGAAGCGCGGCGAGCCGCTCGACCACGTGCTGCTTTCCGGGCCGCCCGGCCTGGGCAAGACGACCCTCGCGCACATCGTGGCCCACGAAATGGGAGTCGGGATACGGACGACCTCCGGGCCGGCGGTCGAGCGCAAGGGAGATATCGCCGCCATCCTCACCGCGCTGGAGCCGGGTGACGTCCTGTTCATCGACGAGATACACCGCTTGAGCCGCGTCGTAGAGGAGCTGCTTTACTCCGCGATGGAGGATTTCGCGCTGGATATCATCCTGGGACAGGGCCCTTCGGCGAAGTCGATCCGCCTCTCCCTTCCCCGCTTCACCCTCGTAGGGGCGACAACGCGCACGGGGCTATTGACCTCACCGCTGCGCGACCGGTTCGGTGTCGCCTTCCGCCTGGAATTCTACAAGCCGGAAGAGCTTGAGGAGGTGATCCGCCGTTCGGCGAAGACCATGTCGATCCCGATCGACGGCGAGGGGGCGACGGAGATAGCGCGCCGTTCGCGGGGAACCCCCCGGGTGGCCAACAGGCTTCTGCGGCGTGTGCGGGACTTCGCGCAGGTGGAAGGGGACGGGCGGATACACCGCAAGATCGCCGACCACGCCCTCCTGCAGATGGAAGTGGACAAGGAAGGCCTGGACGTGATGGACCGCAAGATTCTCCGTGTCATCCTCGAAAAATTCCAGGGCGGCCCCGTAGGGGTGGAGACGATATCCGCATCTATCAGCGAGGAGCGTGACACCATCGAGGACGTGTACGAGCCGTTCCTGCTCCAGCAGGGATTCCTCAAGCGGACCCCGCGAGGCAGGGTGGCGACGCCGGCGGCCTACAGGCATCTCGGGATCGCGGCCCCGAGGACCGCCGTGCAGGACGCGCTGTTCGGGGAGTAGCGGGAGGATACGAAGGCGATGGCCCCGTTCGGCAAACTCCTGATCGTCATCGGATTGTTCATGGTCGGTGCGGGCATCCTGCTCCTGCTGTCCGACAAGATCCCGTGGCTGGGGAGGCTGCCTGGGGACATCACCGTCAAGCGGGACAATTTCACGTTTTTCTTCCCGCTCGCCACCTGCATACTGATCAGCGTAATCCTGTCCATTCTCTTCTGGCTGTTCCGGAAGTAGCGGTTAAAAAATCCTTCCTGTCGTCGATAATCCACATAAACTGTTGCAATTGTGCAACAGCAAGGCGGAAACCTTGTTTGATGCAATGATATCTTATTAAATAAATTGAATTATTTTGTGAAATTGTTTGGCATGACGGTTGCTTGTTTCATTGGAGAGGTTAACGGAGGCCCCAAATGAGAATTTACCAGCGGACGATATCCACGTGGGTTCAGTTTTCCGGGACGGGATTGCACACCGGGAAGCCGTCGTTCGCGCGGATCCTGCCGGCCGCGCCCGACACCGGGATAGTGTTCCGTCGCACGGACATCGGCGCGGAGATCCGGGCCTCGGTGGAAAACGTTGTCGAAACCGCGTATGCCACGGTGCTTGCCTCGGGGGACGCCAGGATTTCGACGGTCGAGCATTTCATGTCGGCGCTCTACGGGATGGAGATCGACAATGCGGTGGTCGAGGTCGACGGCCCCGAACTGCCGATCCTCGACGGAAGCGCCAGGCCGATTGCCGAAGCGATCGATTTCGTGGGAGCGGTGGAGTCGCCTGTCCGCCGGCGGTTCGTGTGGGTCTCCGGGAACGAAAAATTGCACCGCAGCGGATCGACGGTGGCGATCGCGCCGTCCGAAAATCTCGAGGTGCTGGTGTCGGTCGATTTCCCCGGGACCCTCATCGGGAAGCAGTGGCTCAAATTCACCATGACGCCTGAAAATTTCCTGAAGGAGATCGCACCCGCCCGGACCTTCGTGCTGCGGGAACAGATCGACTCGCTGTGGAAGGCCGGACTGGCCAAGGGCGGATCCCTGGAAAACGCGATCGTGGTGGAAGGCGACATGGTCCACAACGAGGAAGGGCTTCGTTTCCCGGATGAATTCGTGCGGCATAAGATACTGGATATGATAGGGGATATCGCGCTGATCGGCCGGCCGGTGCGGGGGTTCTTCTTCGCCGTGAAGCCCGGACACACGGTGAACCGGTGCCTGACGGAATACCTGGCCGGCATTTCAGACCGGAAAAACGAAGAGCGCCCGGTTGCATCCGAGGAACCGGCCAGGCTTTCGATAACCGCTTAATCCTCAAAGCCACTTTCGCACTGTTGCAGAATTGCCTCAGCCGGCTATAATGTCCGGGGAGGCCTATTTGCGCCGGATCGCCGTTCCTTTAGCCTTGCTCGTCCTTTTCATCGCGGCAAACGTTTCCGCCGCCCCCCCGAAACCCGAGATCGTCAACATCCACGGCAAGATACGGGGCCGGGAGGCGCGCGTCCTGTTCACCCTGCACAACGGGTTCACTCCCGAGATGGTGGAAGCGTTAAAAAGCGGCATCGAGATCTCCTTCAAGACGGTCGTGCGGGTGGAGAGAGTCCACAGGAGATGGTTCGACGTCTTCATGGGCGAGCTGAAGTTTTCGCGATCGGTCCGGTACGACGCTCTTTCCCGCGTGTACCGGCTCCATAGGGGATCGGGGGAAGAGCTCCTGACGGACGTCCACGCGGCCCTTGCCGGGATGACGCAGTATGAGATCGTGATCCCGCTGGTGCTCGATGCGGAATCCGGAAAGACGTATCGCGCCCACGTCAGGTCGCGGCTGGACAAGGTCGGCCTGTCCGAGCCGCTCCAGTCGATTCTGTTCTTTTCTTCGCTTTGGGACGTCGAGACGGAATGGGCGAGGGGGTACCTTACCGCGCCATGAATCCCGCAGCGCAGACCCCGGCGGAAGCGACCCAGGACAAGGAAAGATCGAAGCGGCGCCGCGAGCGCGTGGCTATCGGGATCGTGGCGGTCCTCGTCGTCGGGCTGACGATCCTGGAGGCCAACCTGGCGGCGTTAGGCGGCACCGTCGCCTTCACCAGCAACATAATCATCTTCGCGCTGATAAACATCAACGTCGTCCTCATCGTCCTGCTCATCTTCCTGGTGACCAGAAACGTCTTCAAGCTGATCCTGGACCGGAAGCGGAACATCCTGGGCGCGAAGATACGCTCCCGCCTCGTGCTCATCTTCATAGGCTTTTCCCTGGCGCCTACGATCCTGCTATTCGTGGCCGCATCCAACATCACGACCACCAGCATCAAGTCCTGGATCGGCGGCAGGGTCGGCATCGCGCTGGACGGCGCCCTTGGCATCGCGCGCGGAAAGCTGGAAGGGGAGGCGCGAACCCTATCTGGATTTGCAGGCGAGGGCGCCGCGCTTCTCCCCCCGGGGGCTTCCGCCGATCGGGCCGCGGAGATCCTTGGCGGAGTACGCAAGGGTCACCCGCCGGACACCTCCCTTTTCCTGGCGGCGCCCGAGCGCGTCGTCGCTGCGAGCGGAGACGTTTCCCCGGGGATCTCGGCGGAGCTCCTCGCCCGCCTTAAAGGGATGGGATTCGCGGATTCCGCCGAAACCCGGACAACCCTCATCGGCGAAACGTACACATCCGCCGTGATAAAGATGCCTGACGGGCGCATGGTCGTCGCCGTCAGGACGCTTCCGCCGGAGGAAGCCCACGTGGTCCGGGAAATCAGGAAAGCGCTGGACGAGTACCACCAGGTCCGGCTTCTGGACGATCCCATCCGTGCCAGCTACATCGCCGTGCTGATACTGATCACGCTGCTGATCGTCTTCGCCGCCTCCTGGATGGGCATCTACCTTGCCCGCCAGATCACCGTACCGGTCCAGATGCTGGCGGAGGGGACGGGGAAGGTCGCCGCCGGGGACCTGGATGTCCGCCTCGACTACACTTCAAAAGACGAGTTCGGACACCTCGTATCCTCCTTCAACCGCATGACGGCCGATCTGAAGAAGATGAAGCGCGACCTGGAGGAGACCAACGTTTCGCTTTCGACGACCTACGAGGAACTGCGGCGCAGGACCCAGTTCATAGAGGCGATCCTTACCAACATATCCACCGGAGTCATCGTAATCGACCGCCACAGCCGCATCGCGATGATAAACAAGGTGGCGGAGCGCCTGCTGGGGATCAAGACGGAGAAGGTGCTCGGTAAAGCCTACAAGGAGGTCATACGCGAGGAGCACTTCGAGGCCATAAGAACCCTTTCGCGCGAGGTCGGGGAGGCGTCCGGCAGGCAGGTGGAGCGGCAGGTGGACGTTCCGGTCGGCGGCAAGAAGATCTCGCTGCGCGTGAGCGTCACGGCGCTGCGCGACGATTCGGGGGGCTACATGGGGCTGGTGGTGGCGTTCGACGACCTTTCCCAGGCGATGCGCCTGCAGAAGGTGCTTGCGTGGCGAGAGGTGGCCCGCCGGATCGCCCACGAAATCCGGAATCCGCTGACGCCGATCCAGCTATCGACCGAGCGGATGATGAAGAAATACGCCGCCGCCCACGAAGGCGACCCTGCCTTCGCGGATAGCGCGCAGACCATACTCTCCGAGGTCGGGACTCTCAAGCACCTGGTCGAGGAGTTCACGCGTTTCGCAAGGATGCCCGCGCCCGTATTCAAGGAGGGGAACCTGGCAGAGGAGATGCGTTCGGTCGTGGAGACGTACCGGACCGCCCATCAGGGGATCTCCTGGGAGTTCGCATCCGAAGGCGACACCGCCGTCCGGTTCGATCCGTTCCAGATCCGCAGGGCGGTGACCAACCTGCTGGAGAACGCCGCCTCCGCGCTGGACGGCAAGGGGACGGTCAAGGTCAGGTGCGTTCGCCTGGAGGACCTGGGACTGGTCCGGATCAGCGTTGCGGACGACGGGCCCGGCATCCCGTCGGAGGATCGGGACCGCCTGTTCGAGCCGTATTTCTCCCGCAAGGAAACCGGGACGGGCCTGGGGCTTGCGATAGTGAGCGCCATCGCCAGCGATCACGGCGGGACCGTCAGGGTGCGGGACAACGAGCCGCGCGGCGCCGTCTTCGAAATCGAGTTTCCCGCCCGTCCATGGGAAAGGGGGTAAGCGCAGCGATGGCGTACTCCGTGCTCGTCGTCGACGACGAGGTCAACATAAGGAAAACCCTGGACGGCGTGCTCTCCGACGAGGGGTACAAGGTCCTGGCGGCCGAGAGCGCCGAGAAGGCGCTTGACACGCTGTCCCGGTCGCTCGTGGACGCCGTCCTGCTTGACGTCTGGCTGCCCGGCATGGACGGGCTGGAGGCCTTGAAGCGGATCCGGGAGACGTATCCGCTGCTGCCGGTCATCATGATCTCGGGGCACGGGACGATCGACATGGCGGTCAAGGCTGTCAAGAACGGCGCGTTCGATTTCATAGAGAAGCCGATATCGCTGGACAAGCTCCTTATCACCCTTTCGCGCGCCATCGAACGGGAAATGCTTCGGTCGGAGAACGTGGAGCTTAAGGAGCGGGTGGAGAAGAAGTTCCGCATGGTGGGGGATTCGGATGCCATGAGGAAGCTCCGCGCGGAAATAGCCGCGGCGGGTCCCACCAACGCCTCGGTCCTCATCAGCGGCGAGAACGGCTCGGGCAAGGAGATCGTCGCGCGGGAGATCCACCTCCACAGCCGCCGGGCGAACAAGCCGTTTGTCGCCGTCAACTGCGCCGCGATCCCCGACGAGCTGATCGAGTCGGAGCTGTTCGGCCACGAGCGGGGCGCCTTCACCGGCGCCGTCGGCAGGCGGCGAGGCCGGTTCGAGATGGCGGACGGCGGCACGCTGTTCCTGGACGAGGTGGGGGACATGAGCCCCCGAACGCAGGCCAAGATCCTGCGGGTGCTGGAGGAGCGGGCGTTCGAGCGCGTCGGCGGGGGCGAGAAGATCCGCGCGGACGTCAGGATTCTCGCCGCTTCCAATCGGAACCTTCCGAAGGAAGTCGCCGCGGGCCGTTTCCGGGAGGACCTATACTTCCGCCTCAACGTCTTCCCTGTATTCGTCCCGGCGCTTAGGGACCGCAAGGAGGACATCCCCGCGATAGCGGAACATTTCATCGAGGAGATCTGCGGCGAGCAGGGAAAGGAAACGAAGAAGATCGGGCCCGAGGCGATGCAGCGGATGCTTGCGCATCCCTGGCCGGGCAACGTCAGGGAGCTGCGCAACGTGGTGGAGCGGCTCGTGATACTTTCGATGGGGCAGATAATCGAGGAGGAAACCGTGCGGCGCGTGCTGGCGACGGACATCCCCGCCGCGGAGCCGCCCCTGGCGCAGGCGTTAGGAGAGGAGAGCTTCCGGGAGGCGACATTGGCCTTCGAGAAGGCTTATCTGGAAAGAAAGCTGCGCGAAAACGACTTCAACGTCAGCCGCACCGCCGAGAAGCTGGGCCTTGACCGCACCAGCATCCACAGGAAGATGAAGCAGCTCGGGATCGCCGCGGACAGCGGCAGGCGGTAAGGATCCGGGCGAAGCAAAATCCCATGATGCCGGAACGAATCGGGAAATACGCGGTCCTGCGCAGGATCGCGTCGGGGGGAATGGCCGAGGTCTTCCTGTGCCGGCTGACAGGAGAAGAGGGGTTCGTAAAGAAGGTCGCGGTAAAGGTCATCCACCCCAAGCTATCCGGTGACCGTCGATTCCGGGAACTTTTCATACGGGAAGCCCGCATAGCAGCGTCGCTTGTCCACCCCAACCTTGTCCAAGTGTTCGACTTCGGTAAAGCCGGAGATTCCCATTTCCTGGCCATGGAATATATCGACGGTTGGAATCTGGCGCAGTCTATCTCGCAGGCGCGGCTGTGCAACTCAAGTATCCCGCTGCCGGTGTGGCGATTCTGGATGGAAGGGGTACTGGCAGGGATCGGGCACCTTCATTCCCGTGGAATCGTTCACCGGGATATAAGCCCTTCCAACGTACTTCTCTCTCGCGGCGGGATCGTTAAAATCACAGATTTCGGGATTGCCCGCGGTGTTTTGCGCAATGAGGAAGGCAAAACAGGATGGGAAGGGAAGTTCGCATACATGTCACCCGAGCAGGCGCGGGGGGAGGATATAAACGAAGGCTCAGACCTGTTCGCCGCCGCAGTCGTTTCCGCGGAGATCCTGCTCCTCCGGCGATTGATTGACGAGGGCGCTCCCGACAAGACGATACAGCGCCTTCTTCAGTACGATGTTCAACCGCCGAACCTGGAAGGCCTGCCCGATGCGGCGGCAGACGTCGTGCGCAAGGGACTGTCACCCTCCCGGGAGGAACGTTACACGAATGCGGAGGAGTTTTCCCGGGCCGTGTGCTCGGCGGTACCGTTTTCCGCCGGGCGGGCGGAACTGGAATCCTTCTGGAACACCCTTTTTCCCGGGAGCCTGGAAGAGGAAGACACGGTTATCGCCTCACAACTTTCCGGTAGCGTACCGAATGTTCTCAGGGAGAGAAGGGAAGGATACGGAAATCGAGGCAGGCAGCTGGTGAAAGCAGGCGCTCTCGCCGCATTGGCCGTGTTATCCATCGGTGGATGGGCTGTTTGGAAGAAGGCGGTGCCTACCGCATCCCCCCCGGCGCCTACGCCTTCACCGTCCGTGGACAATTCCCGGGAGCCACCTGCAACCTTGGTTTCCGTTCCTCTGGAGAAAGAGGCCGGGGCGCTATCCTCCTCACCTGAGAGTAGAACCGGATCGTCGGGGAAGACACCATCAGTCGTAGTCGGTGGGACGCTACCGAAGACCGTGCGAATCGAAACGGACCCCGTTGGAGTCGCGGTACAACTCGACGACGGGACTCCCCTGGGTAAAACGCCCGCCAGCATAGATGTAGCTCCCTGGGCAGGGAGAAAAATCATGTTCCGAAGGGAAGGATATGCCGAGAAGGCCATTCCGGCCGATGTTCTCGTCCGGTTTCAGACATTCCGTCTCGAGATGGAACGTCTGATGGGAGCCATGGAGTTGATCCAGGCTATACCATGGGCGAAGGTTTATGACGGCGACAGGTACATCGGCGTTACGCCTATCCGCAATTTGAAGCTGCCCGTAGGGGCGCATCGCCTTCGCTTCGTAAACGAGCCGCTGGGCATAGAGAGAGTCCAGGAAATCGACGTTCATGCCGGGACCAATTCCAGGATCATCGTCTCTCTCGTGGGGGAAAAAACGTCCGATTGAGATAATTTTCGGATCAGACGGGGAGGCGGAAGTCACGCAACAACCGAATGCAGCCGAATCCCGCGGCATTTCGGTGGTAAGATTCGTCCGCGGTGATCAGTATGCCATGGCTCCGAAGCGCGACGGCATGATAAACGGCGTCATAGAAGCTGACGCGGCATTTTCGGACTAATGAGTAGGTCGTTCGGCAGATTTCGGGGGAGATCCCGACCTCGACGAATGAGTAGCCGATAAGGATCTCCATCAATTCGTCAGCCCGGGAAGGATGCTTCATCCCCAGCACGTTTCCCACTTCGTACGCCCAGAGCTTCGGCAAAGCGATCTCGAACATACCGGCTGCCCAGTCCCGATTTCTTTATCGTCCTTCAGGACGGTTGGAAGATGGTGTGCCGGTCTTTCGGGTTTTCTGCTGCCGAGCGATGCTTCGATAATAGCGGGAACTGTCCTTTCTCCCTTTCGCCTCCGCGATGCGAAGCTGCAGTCGGACCATTTTCTTGCAGCGGGAATGGTGACGAGGCTGCGGAAGCCCGTTGCCTCCTGCCGCGGCAGTACTTCCGAGTAGAAGTAGAGTCATCAAGACCAGGACCACCGATCGCGGGCTTGGTTGCAAGGAATACGCTCCCATATCACCTCCCTAAAAGTTCCCAAAGGTTTAGAATCACGGGCGACAGGATTATCAGGAAGACCGATGGAAATATGAAAATAACAAGGGGAAACAGGAGTTTAACCGCTGCCTTCTGGGCGTGGGTCTCGGCCCGGTGCCCTTGGCTTTCCATCATTCGCGATGAAAGTTCCCGAAGCCCTTTTGAAAGGGCGATCCCCAGGCGCTCTCCCTGCTGCATCAGGTTCAAGAACGCCCTGTAATCGTCCAGGGGAACTCGGCTGCGGGACCGCTCGATTGCCTCCGAACGTGAAACCCCCAGCATCCGGGAGTTTGAGATCTCCTGCAATTCGCAGGCGAGGGGTCCTTTCGGAAGGGCGCGGACGACTTCCTGGAGCGCCGCGGAAGATCCCATGCCAGCCTCAAGCATCAGCGAGAACATAAATGAAGCGACCGGCAGGGTCGATCGGACGGCCTCGACCTGGTTCCGGGCCTCTTCGCGGGAGGACAGAAAAAACACGATTCCTCCAAGGATGGCCCCCAGAAATAATGACAGGAGTGCATGCAGAGGGTCGTGCTGCATGAAGAGCAAAAGGATTGCCGTGGCGAGAAAGGTCAGCTCACCGGCCCACCACGCCGTCAGGGAATCGACCATGTGAATTCCGGGAAATCGAAGGATTTCCTTTTCAATCAGCTTCCGGTTCGCCTTTTTGTGAAGGTCCCGCATGCTTTTCGCCAACATCGGTACAACTCTAGAGCGAACTGCCCAGTCCAGGAATCGGATAAGGATCAGGAAGCCTGCGAGGAGGGGGATGGTGATGATTGCGTAGTCGACTATCGTCATGGTTTCACCGATAAAATCTTCCGGATAGTCATCCAACCGAGGAATTGCAGGAAGGCCGAGATCGCAATGATGGCCTTTCCCTGAAAGGTTCCCAGGACTCGAGGTAGAAAATGCGGATCTATTCTGGATAGGACAACGGCGAAGACAGGGGGGAGGAAGGTCAATACTCCTGCCTGCAATCGAGCCTGGGCGGTCATGCTTTGCAGCTTTTCCCGCATCCTGTTTCTTGCCTGGAGAATGTCCCGCGATCGGATCAGAAGGTCCACGATGTTTCCCCCGGCCGGAAGCGCCACCCGCAGGGGGCGTACCACAAGCGCAACCTCATCGCAGGGCATCCTCTCCTCCCAAAGAAGGAATGATTCCGAAAGCGGTGTTCCCAGCCGGGTAAGCCGGAACACCCAGGATATTTCCTTGCGGATTTCCCGTGGAAGGAGCGGGATCGTATCGGATAGGGCCTCCTGCAGGCTGTGACCGGCCTTGACCTGCCCCGCCAGGACGTCGAGGAAACCAGGCATCTGGGAAACGACCTTCTTTCGCCTTTGGTCGCGGTAATATCGGACCGTGATGCCGGAAAAAAGTATCGGAGCGGTGCCGGCCCCGGCTGCGAAAAGAATGCTGGATGTCGCCAGATAGGCGAGGAGCGAGCAGACCCCCCCGCTGGCCAGGAGGAAGAGCATGATTTTGCGATGCGGAAGGAGTAAAAACTCCTCTCGCAGGTCCCTGGCCCTCTCCCGGGCGGTGGTCTCAAGGCGGTCGCGCAGAAACGGAGCAATACGTCGCAACAGGAGCCAGGAAAGCAGAGAGAGGCCGGAGGCCAGCAGCGAGTATTCTGGAATCGTCATTCCCATCGTGCTTCATCCGGAAGAAAAATACTGGAAGGGACGCCGGTAGGGTCCAGTTTCAATACACATCCCTTTTCTTCGCGCTTCGACGATCGGAAGATATCCTGCAGAAGTATCTGCGTCTCGCCCATTCCGGTTACCTCGGTGATCGATGTGACCGCCCTTCTGCCGTCCGCCATCCGGCAGATGTGAACGATGACATCGATAGCGGAGGCGATCTGTTCGCGGATCGCTTTTACGGGGATCTCAACTCCCGAGAGAAGGACCATGGTTTCGAGCCGCCGCATCATATCGCGCGGGGAATTGGCATGTCCGGTGGTAAGTGAGCCGTCGTGGCCGGTATTCATCGCCTGCAGCATGTCGATCGCTTCTCCGCCTCGGCATTCCCCGACGACTATGCGATCCGGCCGCATGCGGAGGGAATTGCGAACAAGATCCCTGATGGTGATCGCGCCGTTCCCTTCGATGTTGGGAGGGCGCGCTTCCAGGCGTACGACGTGTGGCTTCAGGAGCCGGATCTCGGCGGCATCCTCGATCGTGATGATCCTTTCCGCATCGGGGATGAACTGGGAAAGGGCATTGAGCAAGGTTGTCTTTCCGGATCCCGTACCTCCAGAGATGATCATGTTCCTCCGGCGCACCACGGCCTCGCGCAGGTACGTCGACGCCTCTTCGGTCAACGTCCCGATTCGGATCAGCTCTTCAAGGGAATACGGTTCCTTTCGGAACTTGCGGATGGTAAGGCATGGCCCAATAAGGCTCACCGGAGGGATTATTGCATTCACGCGGGATCCGTCCGCAAGCCTTGCGTCCACGAACGGGGAGGATTCATCCAGGCGGCGATTAACAACCGATACCATCCGGTCGATCGTCGAGCGGAGAGTTTCCTCGCTTAAGAAAGCGGCGTCCGAGAGGAACACCTTTCCCTCACGCTCGACGTAGATCGAATCCTTTCCGTTTACCATAATCTCTGAAATCGAGGGATCATCCAGGTGACATGTGATGGGGCCGAAGGCGAAGATTTCGTCCAGGGTGCCTTTACGTATGATCTCCTTGTCGCTATCGGGGAGGTCCAGATCATTCATTTCGGCGCGAAGGCACTCTTCCGCACGCGCTCTCCACTTCCCCTCATCCGCCGAAACGATTCCCGTGTTGCGAATGTCGAGGTGAGATATTACTTTACGGTGCAGCGCTTGACGCAAGTAGGCGTTCATTCATTCGGCTCCTTCAGTCGATTAATCGGAAATGCATGGAATCCTTCTCTTTCCGTGCCCTTTCCATCCAGGACGACGCTTCTCCGGCGGCGTCTTCCTTGACCTGGGCCGGGGTGATGAAGATCGCCAGCTCCGTCTGGTTCTCACGGAAACTGCGGGACTTGAACAACTCGCCGAGGATCGGGATCTGGCCCAGCAGGGGGATCTTCGCCACGTCCTTGGCCATTTCGCTCTTGATAAGCCCCGACAACATGACTGTTCCCCCCGAAGGTCCGGAGAAGTTGGTAGTGACGCGGCGTGTTAGAAAAGCAGGGACCTGGGAACTGCCGCTTCCGTGATCAACTGTGCTGATTTCCGCAGTGATCTGCGTTCGAATCCTGCCCTGCGCATCCAATTTCGGCTGCAGCTTCAGTATGATGCCGTAGGTTTTCCACTCTACGGTTCTGGTTTCCTGTGTGACGATCACGATCGGGATTTCCCCCCCGGCGAGAAAACTCGCGCTTTCCCCGCTTTCGCAGACGAGGTGGGGATTGGCCAGAATCCGGGCGCGTCCGTCAGCCAGAAGAAGATTCAGCCGCGTTTCGAAGTCGGATGTCACTGTCAGCGCCGATTCCGCGGATCCCCCCGCGGTGAAGGATCCCTTCGCGGCAAGCGAGTCGGGCCATCGGATGCCCAACTGTGAAGTCGATCCTTTGCTGATTTCGATGATTTTGAGGTCATATGCCAGGAGGGACCGCTGATCCTCGATAGAAGAGAGGCGCAGATACAGGCTGGGCCTTGTGCGCGCAAATTCTTCCAGGAGCTTACGGTCCGAGGGCGAGGAGACGGTTCCGGAAACCATGACGAATTTCCCGGTTTCGGCGACAGCGAGGCCGGGAAAGGATTCGGCGAATGCACGGGCTTCCTCGAAAAGGGAGTTTTTATCACGGACAGCAACATCCCAGTGTATTTTTTCTCCCCGTTCCCATAGTACGAGATCCGTTTCTCCGACCTTTTTGCCTACAATCAGGACCCCGTCCCCTTTCGGAAGCGGGCGCGCTTCGAGTATCTCCGGATTCCCGACCGCTATGCGTGTGACGGCGTTGTGGTTTAGAATTCGCTGGAATCCCGGCCGGAGCAGCAAGGTGTCGGCATTCGATGGCACGGCAATAAGAAGGATTACGATC
>DATBLU010000330.1:0-6062 GCA_036555205.1 Candidatus Deferrimicrobiaceae bacterium | reverse complement strand
TTCTTCCCGGGGAAGGTGATCCGATTCCCCTCGGGCATGACCGCGGCGGACGGCCCGGCGCTCAAGGTCCCCCACATAGGGTGGAACCGCGTCGAGTTCACCGCGGACCACCCGGTGCTGCGCGGAGTGCCGTCGGGGTCCTATTTCTACTTCGTCCATTCCTACTTCGTCCTGCCGGACGATCCGTCCGTCGTCGCCTGCAGGACGTCCTACGGCGTGGATTTCGCGGCGGGCGTATGGAAAGGGAATCTGCTCGCGGTCCAGTTCCATCCGGAGAAGAGCCAGGTGGCGGGGCTGGCGCTGCTCTCCAACTTCGGGCGGCTGTGCCGCGAGGCGGCGTGAAGAGGTCGGCATGGCGTTCCAGGTGATTCCGGCGATCGACATCCAGGGCGGGAAGGCGGTCCGGCTGCGCCAGGGAAGGGCGGAGGACTCCACCGTTTTCGCCGATTCGCCCCTCGAGGCGGCCAGGCGTTTCGCTTCCGCGGGCGCGTCGCAGCTGCACGTGGTGGACCTCGACGGCGCGTTCCTGGGCAAGCCGGTCAACTTCGACATCATCCGCCGGATCGTCGCGGCGGTGGACATCCCGGTCCAGGTGGGCGGAGGGGTACGGAACTTCGATATCGCCTCACGGTACCTGGGCGCGGGTGTGTCCCGGATCATACTCGGCACGACCGTCGTCCGCAACCCCGAGGAAGTCCTGCGCATCACCAAGGCATACCCGGGGAAGGTCGCCGCGTCGGTCGACGCAAGGGACGGAAAGGTGGCCATACGGGGCTGGGTGGAGGTCACGGGAGTGGTCGCGGTGGACCTGGCGCGCCAGATGGAAAAAAGCGGGATTTCCCGGTTCATCTATACCGACATATCCCGCGACGGGATGATGGCCGGCCCCAACTTCCGCAGCATCAGCGAGTTCGCGAAGGGGCTTTCCACCCCTGTGATCGCCTCCGGCGGCGTGAGCACGATGGCGGACGTGGAAATGCTCCGTTCCATGGAGAACGAGGGGGTCTGCGGCGTTATCATCGGCCGGGCGATGTACGACGGCTCCATCTCGCTTGCCGACGCGCTCCGCCTGGAAACGGAGTGAGCCGGCAAGGCGCGATGCTCGCGAAGCGGATCATTCCGTGCCTGGACGTCAAGGACGGGCGCGTAGTCAAAGGAGTCAACTTCGTGAACCTGCGTGACGCGGGCGACCCGGTGGAGATCGCCCGCAGGTACGACGAGGAGGAAGCGGACGAACTTGTCTTCCTCGACATCACGGCCTCCCACGAGAGGCGGGACATACTGATGGACGTCGTGCGCCGGACGGCGGAACAGGTATTCATGCCGCTGACGGTCGGAGGCGGGGTGAGGACGCTCGCGGACATCCGGACCCTCCTGACGGCGGGGGCGGACAAGGTGTCGATAAACACGGCGGCGGTGGCGGACCCCGATTTCGTCCGGCAGTCGGCCGAGCGGTTCGGCAGCCAGTGCACGGTGGTGGCTATTGACGCACGGGCGGTGCCGGGGAAGCCGGGCGCGTGGGAGGTATACACCCACGGAGGACGCCGTCCCACGGGGATTGACGCGGTCGAATGGGCCGCAAGGATGGAAGATCTGGGGGCCGGAGAGATCCTGCTGACCAGCATGGACCGGGACGGGACCCGGGACGGGTACGACATCCCCCTCACAAGGACGGTCGTGGACCGGGTGGGAATCCCTGTGATCGCCTCGGGAGGAGTGGGGAATCTCGACCACCTGGCGGAAGGCCTGACTGCAGGCGGGGCCGACGCCGTGCTGGCGGCTTCGATCTTCCACTACGGCGAGCACACGGTCCTGGAGGCGAAGGAATACTTGAGACTGCGGGGGGTCCCGGTTCGTCCGGGCGTCAGGGGGACCGTCGGTGCGTCCCCCGAGACGCCGGGACGCGAGGGATCGCGATCGAATACGGGAGAAGGAAGATGACGGCGGACGAGCTTATCGCGATGGTGAAATTCGACGACCGCGGGCTGGTCCCCGTGGTGACCCAGGACGTATCCGACGGAGCGGTGCTGATGGTCGCATGGGCCAACGCCTCCGCCTTGAAGAGCACGTTCGAGACCGGACGGGCCAGCTACTGGAGCCGGTCGCGGAACTCGTTGTGGGTCAAGGGGGAAACCTCCGGGCACTACCAGGAAGTGGACGAGGTGCGGTACGATTGCGACGTGGACACCCTCCTGTATCGCGTGCGCCAGGAAGGCCCGGCGTGCCATACGGGAGAGAGGACCTGCTTCTATCGGAGCGCCTGGCGGCGCGGAGGGAAATGAAGATGGCCGACGATTGCATCTTCTGCAGAATCGTCCGGAAGGAGGCGCCGTCCCGGCCTATATACGAGGACCACGACCTGGTTGCGTTCCCGGACTTAAACCCGGTCGCGCCCGTCCACGTCCTGATCGTCCCGAAAGAGCACATGGTCAACCTGAACGACGTGGGGAAGAACGACGCGGGCCTGCTCGGGAAAATGCTGCGCCTCTCCGCGAAGATCGCCAACGACAAGGGGATCGCCGACTCGGGCTACCGGGTCGTGATCAACAACGGCGACGACGGCGGGCAGGTGGTGCCCCACCTTCACCTCCACCTGATCGGCGGCAAGCCGCTCGATCCCAGGATGGGCTGAAGACAAAGGCGGAAGCGGGGATGCGTGCTGCGGATGCGGCATAATCGCTACTTCGAGGACAGGGTACAGAGCCTGGGATTCACCGACCCGGACGGAGACGCCACTATCGGCGTGATCGAGCGGGGCGAGTACGCCTTCGGAACGTCGACCCTTGAGCAGATGACCGTGATCGCAGGCACGCTGTGGTACCGCGTACCCGGAAAACCGTGGATGTCGGCGGGCCCCGGGGAGGGATTCGACGTCCCGGCGGGCGTGACGTTCGAGGTAAAGGCGGAAAGCCCTGTCGCTTACCTTTGCCGGTATAGATAGCCGGCGATATCCATCGGAATCGATTTCTTGACTTGGGGTCGAAATAACTTATAATATTGTGATTTTCAGCATCAGGTCGGCATGGGAAGGGGTGATCCATTTATGCCGGGCGTCCGCGTGAAGGAAGAGGAGCCCTTTGAAAGCGTACTGAAAAGGTTCAAGAAGCAATGCGAAAAAGCCGGTATCCTCTCGGAGATCCGCAAGCGCGAACATTACGAGAAACCCAGCGTCAAACGCAAGAAGAAGGCGCTGGCGGCCAGGAAGCGCGCATTGAAGAAAATGAAGAAAATGAGCCGGTAGCGGATGGGACTGAAGGACCGGTTGCAGAAGGACATGCAGAAAGCGGCCAAGGAGAGGAATCCCTTGGCCCTTTCTGCTTTGCGGATGGCGCTCGCGGACATCAAGAACCGGGAGATCGAGGCCAGGGGGGAGCTCGCCGACGACGCGATCCTGAAGGCCCTGGCGTCGATGGTAAAGAAGCGAAGGGAGTCCATCGAATTGTTCCTTAAGGGAAACCGGCCCGAGCTGGCGGAGAAGGAGGGGGCCGAGATCGTGGTCCTCGAATCCTACCTGCCGAAAGGTCTTTCCGAAGCCGAGGTGGAGGCGCTGGCGCGGGAGGCGATCGCCGCCGCGGGCGCAGGCGCCCCTTCAGACATGGGGCGCGTGATGAAGGAGCTGATGCCGAAGGTGGCGGGCCGCGCCGACGGCAAACTGGTGAGCGAGGTCGTCCGGCGCCTGCTTTCCGGCTCTTGACGGGGCGGGAAGTGGGAGGCCGCATCTCCGAAGGCACCATCCGGGAAATACGGGAAAAAGCGGACATCGTGGCGGTCGTGTCCGAAACCGTTTCCCTTGCGCGCAGCGGCGGGAGCTTCAAGGGGCTGTGCCCGTTCCACAGGGAGAAGACCCCTTCATTCTTCGTCCACCCTTCCCGGCAGGCCTTCAAGTGCTTCGGATGCGGGGAGGGCGGTTCGGTCTTCCACTTCCTGATGAAGGCGCGCAACCTCTCGTTCGCGGAGGCGGTCGAGGACCTCGGGGAGCGGTACGGCGTCGAGGTCCAGTACGAGAAAGGCCCTCCTTCCAAGAGGCCCGGAGAGGACCTCTACCGCATCCTCAGGCTGGCCGCCGATACGTACCGGGAGCTTCTGCGATCTTCCCCCTCGGGGAAATCCGCGCGGGATCTCCTGGTAAGGCGGGGGGTGACGAAGGAGGCCGAGCAGGAGTTTTTCCTCGGTTACGGCGGCCAGGGGAAGGACCTTCTGTCGGTGCTCGAGAGGGAGGGCATCGAGCCTGGCCGCGCGGCGCAGGCGGGACTGCTGTTCCCGCAGGAGGGAGGAGGATTCCGGGAGCGTTTCCGGGGGCGGCTGATCTTCCCCATAACGGACGCGCGGGGGCGCGTATGCGGCTTCGGCGCGAGGGCGATCGGTGACGCGACCCCGAAATACCTTAATTCCCCGGAGTCCGAGCTCTACCGCAAAAGCTCCCTGCTCTACGGGCTTTTCCAGGCGCTGCCGGCGGTCCGGAACGAGAAAAAGGTGCTGGTTGTCGAAGGATACATGGACCTGATCGGCCTGTGGCAGAGAGGAATACGAAATGTCGTGGCGACGTGCGGGACATCGCTTACCGAGAGCCACGCAAGGACGCTGAAGCGACTGTCGGATACGGTCATCCTACTCTTTGACGGCGACGTCGCCGGCAAGAGGTCCGCCGTCCGCGCGGGGGAGCCGCTTTACGCGGCGGGGGTGAGTCCGTTGGCGCTCTTCCCGCCCAAGGGGATGGACCCGGATGACTGGGCGAAGGAGACGGCCGGCCAGGAGCTTTTGGACAGGATCGGCCGGGCGGTTCCCCTGATGGAGACGATCGAGCGTGCGGCGGCCAGGAAATTCGATCTCTCGCAGATCACCGGGAAGCTGTCCTATCTCCGGCTTATGGGGAAATACCTCCCGTGGATCGTCGAGCCCGCCGAGCAGCGGCTATACGTCCAGCGGGTGGCGAAGTCCGCCGGACTCCCCGAGGAGACGGTGCTCGAGCAGGTACGGGGGAAAGGCCATGCTTCGCCCCCGGCGGCCCCCGGCATCCCGGGAAGGGCGGCGGGCGGCCGGCCGGAGGAGGGGCTGCTGCTGTGCCTTCTCTCGCGCGATCCCTCGCTGATCGGGGATGTGCGCCGGGACGGCGTATTCGAGTTGCTGGAGGGGGAAGAGGTCCGCGAGGCGGTCGGCCTGCTTCGCGGCCGTGCCGAAGCGGGGGATGCCGCCGATCTCAACGGGATCCTGGACGGCGAGATATCCGAAGCGGCCCGGAGGCTGGTTTCAGGGGAAATCGTGCGGGCGGAGATGTCCGCGGTCGAGGCGCGGCGGATATATCCGGACGTGGTGCTGGGTCTCAGGCGTCGGAAGCTGGACCGTGAGATCGCGCGGCTGGGGGAAGCCCACAAGGCGGCCGTCGCCGCGGGAGACCAGCGGCTGGCGCACGAAATGCTGACGGCCCAGATCAGCGCGAAGAACGAGAAGGAACGGCTGGAGCGGGAACGAAACGCGAGCGTGAGGTGAGGCGGAATGGCCAGGCGGAAACATTTCGACGGCATCGACGGACTGGTGGAAAAGGGGCGCGCGCAGGGGTTCGTCACGTACGACGAGCTGAACAGCGTGCTGCCCCCGGACGTCCTGACCGGCGACCAGATCGATGACGTGATGGAGATTTTCGGCGAGAACGCGATAGAGGTAGTCGACGCCTTCCAGAAGGTGCCCGTCGCCGGGAGAAACCTCCTGATCGGGGAGGAGGAGGCGGCGGAGGAGGAGGAAGCGGCGGTAGAGGAGGAGGCGGCGGTCGAGGAGGAGGAGGAAATCGACTACGCCGGCGGGATCAAGGGGAACGATCCCGTGCGCCTTTACCTCAAGGAGATGGGCTCGATCCCCCTTCTGAACCGGGAGGGGGAGGTCAGCCTCGCGAAGCGCATCGAAGACGGCGAGAGGGACATCGTTTCGGCGGTGAAGAATTGCCGCATCGCGCTCGACGAGCTGGGCGACATGGGCGTGAAGCTCAAGTCCGGCGAGCTCCAGATCCAGGACGTGATCAAGGACCTGGACGAGGATTCCACCGAGGAGGACGAGCAGCAGGCGAAGGA
>DATBLU010000328.1:0-3156 GCA_036555205.1 Candidatus Deferrimicrobiaceae bacterium | reverse complement strand
GGCTCCGCGGTAACGTTCGCCACCACGGGGAACCTGAACGGCCGCTGCGCCAGCGCGCGCAGCTCCGGGGCCAGCCGGTCGGCCGCCGGCCGCATCAGTGAGCAGTGGAAGGGCGCGCTGACCGCGAGCGGAAGCGCCCTCCTGGCTCCCGCCGACTTCGCCGCCTCGCAAGCCGCGTGCACCGCGGCGGCGCCGCCTGATATCACGACCTGGTCCCCGCCGTTGAAGTTCGCGGGCTCGACGACGCCCTTCACGGCGCCCGCGCGGCATGCCGCCTCCACCCCCTCCGGCGCAAGCCCGATCAGCGCCGCCATCGCGCCTTCGCCGACTTTCACGGCTTCCTGCATGTATCTTCCCCTGGATCGAAGGACCCGGGCCGCGTCCCCGGCGGACAGCGCGCCGGATGCGACAAGGGCGGAGTATTCACCCAGCGAATGGCCGGCGGCGCACAGCGGCCGGATCCCGGTTTCCGCCTCCAGCACCCGGAACGCCGCGACGCTTACCGTGAAGATCGCGGGCTGCGTATTCTCGGTCAGGCGCAGCTCGTCCTCGGAGCCGCGGAAGCACAACTCGGCCAGGTCCATCCCGGCTGCGCCGGACGCCTCCTCGAACACCTCGCGCGCGGCGGGAAACGCTTCGTAGAGTTCCTTCCCCATTCCGGCGAACTGGGAAGCCTGCCCCGGAAAGAGGAGACCGATCCCCATGGCGGCTCCCCTCACATCCGGATGAGCGCGGAGCCCCATGTAAGCCCGCCGCCGAAAGCGGCAAGGAGCACCAGGTCGCCCTTGGAATAACGTCCCTTCTCCCGCGCTTCCGCCAGCGCGATGGGAATGGAGGCCGCGGATGTGTTGCCGTAGCGCTCCAGGTTGACGAACACCTTGTCCTCGGAGATCCCCATCCGCTTCCCGACCGCGTTGATGATCCGCATGTTGGCCTGATGAGGGACGAAGAGATCCACATCCCCGATTCCGACGCCGTTCCGCGAAAGCGCTTCCTGGCACACCTCGGCCAATTTCGTCACGGCGAGCTTGAATACTTCGTTGCCCGTCATCCTGATGAAATTCGTCCGGACTTTCGTTGTCCCCGGGATGAAAGGTTCGACCGTGCCGCCGCCCGGGCAGTGAATCAGCTCCCACAGGTTGCCGTCCGAGTGGAGATGGCAGCTTAAGATCCCCTCCCCGTCGTCGCATTCCGAAACCACGACCGCCCCCGCCCCGTCGCCGAAAAGGATGCACGTGGCGCGGTCCGTGTAGTCCGTAACGGAAGAAAGTATTTCCGATCCCACGACAAGGCCCTTTTTCCCACGCCCCGCCCGGATCAGCGAATCGGCCACCGTGAGCGAATATACGAATCCGGAACAGGCCGCGTTCAAGTCCAGCCCGAACGCGCGGTTGGCCCCCAGCTTCATTTGCAGGAAGCAGGCCGTGGAAGGCAGCGGCATGTCGGGGGTGCAGGTCCCGACCACGACGAAATCCAGCTCGCCTGCATCAACTCCCGCATCCTCGAGCGCGCGGCGGGACGCCTCCAGGCTCAAGTCGGAGTTCGCCGTTCCGGGCTTGGCGATCCTGCGCTCCTTGATCCCGGTCCGCGTGGAAATCCACGCGTCGTTCGTGTCGACCATCTTTTCGAGTTCGTCGTTGCCGAGTATTTTCGGCGGGGCATACATCCCCACGCCGATAATTTTGGATCCCACGTTTTCTCCCCCCCCCGCCGCGCTGGCCTCCGCCCTATTCCGCGGCCGATTCCTCGCCCCGCTCGTGACCGCCCCGCGCGACCAAAACGGCGATTTCCTCTTCGACGCCGCACCGGTGGAGCGACCCTGCGGAGCGGATCGCGTTTTTGATTGCTTTCGCATCGGATGCGCCGTGGCATATCACGACCCCGCCCTTGACCCCGAGCAGCGGCGCTCCGCCGTATTCCGTATAATCCATCCTCTTCCTTACCTCGCGAATCGCCCCTCCAGCCAGCAGGACGCCCAGCTTCGCCATCGAGGATTTCGCTATCTCGTTCTTGAGGAATTGCCCCAGGGCGGTTGCCATCCCCTCCATCGTCTTCAGGGCGACGTTTCCGACGAATCCGTCGCATACGAATACGTCCGCCTTGCCGATGAAAAAGTCGCGTCCCTCGACGTTCCCCACGAAGTTCAAGCCCGTCTTCCTGAACAGCGCGCCCGTTTCGCGAGTAAGGTCGGTCCCCTTCGAATCCTCCTCGCCGATGCTCACCAGTGCGATCCGGGGATGGGGTATCCCGATGATCTTTTTTGCGTACGCGTCTCCCATGAGGCCGAACTGCACGAGGTGAGCGGGTTTACAGCCGACGTTCGCCCCCGCGTCGATCAGTACGATCGGCCCCGAAGGGGTCGGGATCGTGGCAGTTATCGCAGGCCGGTCGATCCCCCGTATCTTGCGCAGTACATACAGCGCCCCGGCCATAACTGCGCCGGAATTCCCCGCGCTCACGAATGCGGTGGCGGCGCCTTGCGCCACCAAATTCAATCCCACGCGGATGGAGGAGTGCTTCTTCTTCCGTATGGCCACGCCCGGGACTTCGCACATCTCTACGACCTCGGATGCGTGAACCACCTCGATCCTGCTCTCGCCCATTCCCAGGGAGCGCAGTTCGTCCCGGATAAGCTCCTCCCGCCCCACCAGCACGACAGGAATATCCGTCTCCTGCGATGCCTGGACCGCCCCCCGGATCACCTCCAGCGGGGCGTGATCCCCCCCCATCGCGTCGACTGCAATTTTCATCCGAGGAAGGCTTTAAAGACCGTCAGTCCTTCGCAACGACTTCCCGGCCTTTGTAGGTCCCGCAATTGGGGCACACGGCATGTGGGCGCTTTACCTGCTTGCACTGCGGGCAAATGCTCCGTGCGGGATTGGCGAGCTTCTTGTGAGTCCGCCGCTTGTCCCTGCGGCATTTCGATCCCCGTCTCTTGGGATTCGGCATCCTCTACTCCTTTTCTTTCTTCAGGTTCTTCAATGCGGCGAACGGCCCGGCCGCCTGCGGCTCCGGGCAGTTGCACTCCCCGCGGTTGCGGTTGCCGCCGCAAGTCGGGCAAACCCCCCGGCATTCCTCCGAGCAGAGGATCTTGACCGGCAAGGCCAGCGCAACCTGCTCCCAGAACAGGTCGTTCACATCGACCCCGGCCCCGTC
>DATBLU010000310.1:0-2701 GCA_036555205.1 Candidatus Deferrimicrobiaceae bacterium | reverse complement strand
GAACGGGATACCGGCGGAAACGGTCCTCAAGGTCAACGAAGGGCGCCCCCACGTCGCCGACCTGATAAAGAACGGGGATGTCGCGCTGGTGATCAACACTCCGCTGGGCGCGCAGTCGAAGGCCGACTCGTTCTACATCCGGCGCACTTCGCTCGTCTACAACATACCGTACTTCACGACGCTCGCCGCGGCGCGCGCGGTGGCGCATGCCATAACCCACCTCATCCGGGAGGACTTGACCGTCCGGAGCCTGCAAGAGTACCACGGCCGATAAGCGCCCGTGACCGACGCCCCCTCCATCCAGTTCGTAAAGGGAGTGGGTCCCAGGATTGCGGAGAGGCTCGAAGCCCGCGGGATACGGACCCCCCAGGACGCCCTGTTTTTCTTCCCGAAAGGGTACGAGGACCGGCGGCGCATAATCCCGATCCGCGCGCTCAAGCCGGGCATGACAGTGCCGGTCAAGGGAACCGTCACAGGGGTGCACGGGGGACATCGCGGATTCGGCGGGCCGAAGGTTTTCGAGGTCGTCATCTCGGACGGCTCCGGCCGCCTTTCGGCAAAGTGGTTCCATTACCACCCGTCGCTTAAAGAGAGGTTCAAGGTCGGAGAGACCGCCATCCTGTGCGGGACGGTCCGGTTTTTCCAGTTCCAGCCCGAAATGCACCACCCCGAGATACTGGGGAAGGCGGAGGAGCAGGACCCGGCACACATCGGCCGGATAGTTCCCGTATACCCCGAGGTGGAAGGGGTCCCCCCGCGCGTCCTTCGCAGGATCCAGTGGGAGGTGGTCCGGCACCACGCCTCGACGATCAAGGAGTTCTTCCCCAAGTGGATGCTCGAAGAAGCGGGCGTCCCGCCGATCCACGAGTCGCTGTCGATCCTGCATTTTCCCCCGCCCGGCGCCGACGCCGAAAAACTGCTCTCGTTCTCGTCGCCCGCGCAGCAGCGGCTCATATTCGGGGAGCTGTTCTACATACAATGGACGCTGGCCAGGAGACGGGCGGGGGTGATGAAGGAAGCGGCCGCCCCCCTGCATTGGGACAAGGAGATCGTCGACGAGATCAAGCGCAGGCTTCCGTTCGCGCTTACGAACGCGCAACGGCGGGTCGTGAACGAAATACTGAAGGACCTGTCCAATCCGCATCCGATGCACAGGCTCCTCCAGGGGGACGTGGGAAGCGGCAAGACGATCGTGGCGTGGATCGCGGCGCTGGTCGCATGGAGGAAGGGGGCGCAGACGGCGCTCATGGCGCCCACCGAGATACTGGCCGAGCAGCACTTCCGCCGGTTCCTCTCGCTTTGCGGCGGTCTCCCGGTCCGCATCGTCCTGCTCACTTCATTCATGACGGGGAAGAAGCGGGAGATGCTTCGGAAGGAGATCAGGGAGGGGGAGGCGCATATCGTCATCGGGACGCACGCCATCATCCAGGAAGGGGTCGAATTCCAGCGGCTTGGACTGGGCATAGTGGACGAGCAGCACAGGTTCGGCGTGTTGCAGAGGGCGGCGCTGCGAGGCAAGGCGAAGACGGCGCCGCATCTCCTCGTCATGACCGCCACGCCTATACCTAGAACGCTCGCAATGACGCTGTACGGCGATCTCGATGTATCGGTCATCGACGAGATGCCCCCGGGAAGGACCGCGGTCGAGACGAAGGTGGTGGGCGAGGAAAACAGGAAGGCGGCCTGGGCGAGGGTGCGCAAGGAACTGGCGGAAGGGGGCAGGGTCTACATAGTGCTGCCGCTGGTGGAGGAATCCGAAAAATTGACGCTTCGGGACGCCACCCGCACAGCAGAGCGCGTCCGGGAGGCGTTTCCGGAAATAGGCGTGGGCCTGCTCCACGGAAGGATGAAGGGCGACGAGAAGGACGCCGTCATGCGCCGGTTCCAGGAAGGGGAGATACGGATCCTGGTCTCCACCACGGTCGTGGAAGTGGGGATCGACGTGCCCGAGGCGACCGTGATGATGATAGAGCATGCGGAAAGGTTCGGGCTCTCACAGCTCCACCAGCTTCGCGGAAGGGTCGGGCGAGGCAGCCGCCCTTCCGTCTGCTTCCTGTTCGTCGAGGGGCCGCAGGGCGAGGACGCCTTCGCTCGACTGTCGGTGATGGAAAGGACCACGGACGGATTCCGTATCGCCGAGGAGGACCTCAAGATCCGGGGGCCGGGCGACTTCGCCGGCGTGCGCCAGTCCGGCATCCCCGACCTCGTCTTCTCCGACATCGTCCGCGACGCCCGCATGCTCTCCCGCTCCAGGGAGATAGCCGGCGAGCTTCTTGCGCGCGATTCAGGACTGACCCACCCGGAACACGCTGCGCTTGCCCGCTGGATCGCTTCCAAGGAGGCCGCGGCCCCGACCGTCGGGTAAGGCACTGAAGGCGCGAGACGCCGATGGCAGGTCCGGCGCAGCGGATCGCCGAGGCGTAACCGTCCGTTTCAGTAATACCAATCTTTCAACAAACCGACTTGGCGGCCCACAAAGGGTGAACGAAGAGCGGGGAAGGGCCGACGAGCACGTTCAGAATGATGCAGGGGAGCCGAAGGCGAGAGCGAGCACGGAGCTGCCGGAGGCGCAGCGCCATCGGTGTCGGATGCACTCCGCACAAGGTTGCGGCGGAGCCGGCACGCGCGGCGGGCCGAAATTGACTTAACCGCCGCGATTCATTAGCATATCTTCTTTAAACTTTCCGGGAGAAGCCCAATG
>DATBLU010000293.1:0-7192 GCA_036555205.1 Candidatus Deferrimicrobiaceae bacterium | reverse complement strand
ATGCACGATTCCTTCACGCCGCTCGGGGGGCTCGTCCCGCTGATCAACATGCAGCTGGGAGAGGTGGTCTTCGGCGGGGTGGGGGCGGGCCTGTACGGGATGCTCGTCTTCGTGGTGCTGACCGTGTTCCTGGCGGGATTGATGGTGGGCCGCACGCCGGAATACCTGGGGAAGAAGATCGAGGCGTACGACGTGAAGGTCAGCGCGGTTGCCGTGCTGATCCTCATCTTCGACATCATGGGGTTCACGGCGTGGGCGGCGGTCAGCCAATGGGGCCTTGCCGGCCTGAACAACGCGGGCCCGCACGGCTTCAGCGAGATCCTGTACGCTTACTCTTCCGGGACGGGCAACAACGGGAGCGCCTTCGCGGGACTCACCGCCAACACCTACTGGTACAACACGACGCTGGGGTTCGCGATGCTGATCGGCCGGTTCTTCTTCATCGTGCCCGTTCTCGCGCTGGCCGGGAACCTGGCGAAGAAGAAGATCGTGCCGGAAAGCGGCGGGTCTTTCCCGGTCTCGGGCGTGATGTTCGCCCTTCTGCTGGTGGGCACGGTCCTGATCGTCGGCATGTTGTCGTTCTTCCCCGCCCTTTCCCTGGGGCCCATCGTCGAGCACTTCCTGATGGTCCATTCCAACGTCGTCTTCTAGAGAGGAACCGAATCCATGGCCGCGAAAAAACATTCCCTGTTCGATAAAGAGATCATCCGGCGGGCTGTTCTTGCTTCGTTTCAGAAGCTGCACCCGCGAACCCTGATGAAGAATCCCGTCATGTTTGTCACCGAGGTGGGGGCGTTCTTGACGACCGTCGGGCTCTTCTTCCGACCCGCCGGCGAACCGCTGGGATTCAGCCTCCAGGTGGCGGTCTGGCTGTGGTTCACCGTGCTGTTCGCCAACTTCGCCGAGGCCGTGGCCGAAGGAAGGGGGAAGGCACAGGCCGACGAACTTCGGAAAATGCGCACCCGGACGATGGCGAACCGGCTCCGGAAGGACGGCTCGCAGGAAAAGGTGTCCGCCGAGGAACTCCGGAAGGAGGACGTCGTGATCGTATCCGCGGGGGAGCTTATTCCCGGGGACGGGGAGGTTATCGAGGGGATCGCCTCCGTGGACGAGTCCGCCATCACGGGGGAGTCGGCGCCGGTGATCCGCGAGGCGGGGGGCGACCGCAGCTCGGTCACGGGAGGCACCCGCGTCCTGTCCGACCGGATAAAGGTGCGCATCACCGCGAATCCGGGGGAGAGCTTCCTGGACCGCATGATCCGGCTGGTGGAGGGAGCGCAGCGCCAGAAGACGCCGAACGAGATCGCCCTGACGATCCTCCTCTCTGCCCTGACGATCATCTTCCTGGTCGTCGTCATTACGCTTAAATTCTTCGGGATCTATTCGGGCGTGCCCCTCTCCGTGACGGTCCTGATCGCCCTCCTGGTATGCCTCATCCCCACGACGATCGGGGGGCTTCTTTCCGCCATCGGTATCGCCGGCATCGACCGCCTCATCCAGAAGAACGTGCTCGCCATGAGCGGACGCGCGGTGGAAGCGGCGGGAGACGTCAACGTCCTGCTCCTCGACAAGACGGGAACAATCACCCTGGGGGACCGGCAGGCCACGGAATTTCTCCCGGCGGAAGGGGTGAAGGTCGAGGAACTGGCGGACGCCGCCCAGCTCGCTTCCCTGGCCGACGAGACGCCGGAGGGCCGCAGCATCGTCGTGCTGGCGAAGAAATACGGCCTGAGGGGCAGGACGCTCTCCGAGATGCCCCATGCCCATTTCCTGCCCTTCTCGGCGCAGACCCGGATGAGCGGCGTGGACCTCGACGGAAGGAATATCCGCAAGGGGTCGGCCGACGCCGTCAGGAACTTCGCCGGCGGCCAGTTTCCCCAGGAGATCGAAGACGCGGTGATTCGCGTTTCCTTCCAGGGCGGGACTCCGCTCGTCGTGGCGGAAGGCCGGCGGGTCCTCGGCGTGATTCACCTGAAGGACATCGTCAAGGGGGGCTTAAGCGACCGGTTCGAGCGCTTCCGGGCGATGGGGATCAGGACCGTCATGATCACCGGCGACAACCCGCTCACGGCGGCCGCAATCGCACGGGAGGCCGGAGTGGACGATTTCCTGGCGGAGGCCAAGCCCGAGCACAAGCTGGCCCTCATTCGGAAGGAACAGGCGGGCGGCTACCTGGTCGCCATGACGGGAGACGGCACCAACGACGCTCCTGCGCTGGCCCAGGCCGATGTGGGGGTGGCGATGAACACGGGCACCCAGGCCGCCAAGGAGGCGGGCAACATGGTGGACCTGGATTCCAATCCCACCAAGCTCATCGAGATCGTGGAAATCGGCAAGCAGATGCTCATGACCCGGGGGGCGCTCACCACATTCAGCGTCGCAAACGACGTGGCCAAGTATTTCGCCATTCTCCCCGCCATGCTGATCGGCGTGTTTCCGGTGATCGGGCCGCTGAACATCATGCGGCTTGCGTCCCCCCAGAGCGCGATCTTGAGCGCGGTCGTCTTCAACGCCCTCATCATCATCGCGCTCATCCCCCTGGCCCTGAAAGGGGTCCGTTTCCGGCCGCTTTCCGCGGGGGCGCTTCTGCGCCGCAACCTCCTGATCTACGGGTTGGGAGGCGTCGCGCTTCCGTTTCCCGGGATCAAGATCATCGACCTGGCGTTGAACGCGCTGCACCTTGCATGAGGAAGGAGTCCCCATGAAGAACCTGATCGCGGAATTTCGCACGTCAATAATCATGACTCTGCTGCTTATCGTCCTTTGCTGCGGCATCTATCCCGCGGCCGTCTGGGCAATCGCCCAAGGGGTGTTTTCTCACAAGGCGAACGGATCGCTGATCGACGTGAACGGCAAATACGCCGGCTCCTCGCTTCTTGCACAAGGATTCGCAGGCCCCGGCTACTTCCATCCCCGCCCTTCAGCGGCGGGGCAGGGGTACGACGCAGCCAATTCCTCCGGAACGAACCTCGGACCGACGTCGAAAAAGCTGATCGATGCCGTGCGGCAGCGTGTCGCCGACTACCGGGCGGAAAACGGACTGCCTCCGGGCGCCCCGGTTCCGGCGGACGCGGTGACCTCCTCGGCGAGCGGGCTCGACCCCCACATCAGCCCCGAAAATGCGAGGATCCAGGCGGTCCGGGTGGCGAATGCCCGCGGCCTGTCACGGGAGGAGGTCCTCCGCAAGATCGCCGCCCACACGGAAGGGCGGAGCTTTATGATATTGGGAGAGCCCCGGGTGAACGTATTGATGCTCAATCTGGACCTGGAAGGCAAGATATAGCCATGCTTCTGGAAGAGCGGGCAGATTCCTTTCTCAGGATGATCCGCCGCGCCGAGCGTGGGCGGCTCAAGATCTATCTCGGATACTGTCCCGGCGTCGGGAAGACCTACCAGATGCTGCTGGAAGGCCACCGGCTCCGGGAGGAAGGGATCGACGTCGTCATCGGGTACCTGGAAACCCACGGCCGCGCCGAGATCGCGAAGCTGGCCGAGGGGCTGGAGGTGATTCCCCGCCGGAGGACGGAATACAGGGGGGTTCCCCTGGAGGAAATGGACGTGGATGCCGTCCTGGAGCGCAAGCCCCAGGTCGCCCTTGTCGACGAGCTTGCCCACACCAACGTTCCGGGAAGCGGGAACGCGAAGCGTTACCAGGATATCCAGGACATCCTGGCCTCCGGGATCCACGTCATCACCACGCTGAACATCCAGCACATGGAAAGCCTTTACGACACGGTGGAGAGCGCCGTGCACGTCAGGGTCCGCGAACGCCTGCCGGACAACATCGTCTCCGAGGCGGACCAGATCGTGAACGTGGACGTGACGACCGAAGACCTTCTGAAGCGCCTGAAGGAGGGGAAGATATACAAGGCGGACAGGATCGGGACGGCGATGAGCAACTTCTTCAAGACATCGAACCTGGAGAAGCTGCGGGAGCTTGCCCTGCGGGAGATGGCGTCCCAGATCGACCTGCGAAGGCGGGAAGCCGTGGATGAGGAAATAGCGGCGGCTCCCGACCAGGTCATGGTCGCCTTGAGCTCCCGCGGGCCCAACAGCGAGATGCTGCTCCGTTATGCATCCCGCCTGGCGGGAAAGCTCAACCGGAACTGGTACGCGGTCTACGTACAGACCCCGTCCGAGGAGCCCACCGTTATCGACGCCCATACACAGCGCATCCTTTCCGGGACCTTGACGCTCGCCAAGCAGCTGGGAGCGACGGTCTTCACATACAAGGGGGAGGACATCCCGGCCACGATCCTCCGTTTCGCGAAGGAGTACCGCGTCGGTACCATCGTCGTCGGCACGCCCACCCCGAAACCGTTCTGGAAGACGCTATGGAGGAAGACCACCGTCGAGCGCCTGATCCACGAAGCGAAGGGATTCACCGTGGTAGTTCTCGATACGAGCAGGGATGAGCCCACCGCAATCAAGGTTCCCGAAGAGGCGCCGAGACCGCCGGTCACGGCGCCGTCCGTTCCGGTCTCACCGGGACCCCCGGCGTTTAGCGGATTCATTTCCGCCGAACGGATCGTTATCTGGGACGAGCCTGTGGACAGGGATATGGTCCTTCGGACCCTGGCGGAGGCAGCGGTGGCCGGTCGCGGAGAGGCGTACCTGAACCTGGTATTGACCAGCATCGCGAAACGCGAGGAGCAGGGATCCACCTTTCTGAACGAAGGCGTCGCCCTTCCGCACGCACGGATCGAGGGACTTGTTCGGCCGGTCGTCGCCATCGGATTGACCCGGAAGGGGGTTTCGGACGTATCAACCGAGAAACCGATCGAATATATCTTTATGATACTGTCTCCGGCGGAGGTTCCCGAGGTGCAGATCCAGATCCTGGCGCAGGTGAGCAGGGCATCCAGGAACCGGGAGCTGGTTCGGAACCTTGGAAAGTGCAGGACCCCGCAGGAAGTCTTCGCCGCCGTTCGGGACTGGGAAACTCCGCAGGTCGCAGCCCCAAGCCTGCCTAATTGATCGTCACCCTGCCCGGCTTCCCGATTTCGCCCTCGATAGTGTGCGTGAAGGTCCGGAAAAGGCCGGTCACCCAAAGATTGGTCAGCAGGTGCTGCGTGATGCGGGAGGTCGTGAAATCCGACTTTTCCCCGCAGAGAGACAGGTAGGTCACGACCTGGTCCGGCAGGTGGGCGTCCAGTGCCGAACCCGTGGAATCGTACTCCAGCAGTTCCGCCGCCGCTTCCTCTCCGACCGCTTCGGCGCGCTTGCCGATCGCGCCGAGGGCGGTGAATCCCGCAACGGAATTCTCCGACGCAGCGCGGAGGAACACGAAAGTTCCCCGGCCGGGAGTGGGCGCTTCCAGCAGGTCGATGCGCAAGCGGTCATCCGCCACGGCGATGCCGGAACGGATTTTTTCCTCGGCCGTCCTCCTCTGCCGTTCCGCGATCGAACGGGGAAGGCGGCCGACGGCGGAGGTCCCGGCGATACCGAGGAGTTTTCCGCGTTTCGCCATCCGCAACGGAAGGATTTTTCCGGCCGGGCGTATTTCCGCGTGTATTTTACCCCCTCCCCTGGGGTAGAAACCGTACGATTCTATCGAAAGCCGTAGCCCAAGCCCCAGCTTCGCAAGGACCGGCGCGAATACATCGCAAAAGTAATTGAAAGAAGGGCTGAAAGGGACATGCGTACCCCCGGAGAGCGTTATCCGGCTCTCCGAATCCGCAAGGAAAAGGGGAGGGAGAAGCGTCTGGAGAACGAGCAGGGTGGAGCCGGCGGTCCCGACGTCGAAGTAATATTCGCCGGCCTTTACTTCCCCGGGGAAGAACTTCAGCTCCATGGAGCCCGCGTTGTCGCCTGCGACCTTTGCGCCGGAAACGGCCTGCGCCGCCCGGACTCCGGTCAGATGTTGCGGCTGAAGCCCCGGTTTTTTCCTGTTCCTTCGGATATTCACGATCCGGAACGGTTTCCGGTTCAGGCAGGAAAGAGCAAGGGCCGTCCGCAGGATCTGCCCGCCGCCTTCCCCCTGGCTCCCGTCGATTTCAATCATGCCTAAACACTGGCATATTTGCCTGACGTTTCCAACCTCGCAGGGCGGTACGCCGGACGCACGCCGCAGAAAGCGGGATGCGAATCCGTTGCGTCCCCGGGGGAATCGTAAGAGACGAACATCAAGCGAGGGAGGTTGCGCCCATGCCGGCAGGAGATCTTGAATCCGTCGCCCGATCGCTTGTCGCGCCCGGCAAGGGGATACTTGCCGCCGACGAGAGCGCTCCAACCATTGAGAAACGCTTCAAGACCGTAAACGTTTCCTCCACCGAGGAAAATCGGCGTGCCTACCGGGAGCTTCTGTTTACTACCGCCGGAGCATCCGAGTTCATAAGCGGAGTGATCCTGTTCGATGAAACCATCCGGCAGAAGGCCGCGGGCGGGGCCGCTTTCACTGAGGTGCTTTCCCGGCAGGGGATTATCCCCGGCATCAAGGTTGATCTGGGCGCGAAGGCCCTCGCTGGGTATCCGGGAGAGAAAATCACCGAAGGGCTCGACGGGCTGCGCGAACGCCTGGCGGAGTACCGATCCATGGGCGCCCGATTCGCCAAGTGGCGCGCGGTCATCGCGATCGGGGACGGAATTCCGACTGCATACTGCCTGAAGGCGAACGCGCATGCGCTTGCCCGATACGCCGCCCTGTGCCAGGAAGCGGGACTTGTGCCGATCGTCGAGCCGGAAATTCTGATGGACGGCGGCCATACCATCGAGCGCTGCGAGGAAGTCACGACCGCTGCTCTCTCCCTGGTATTTTCCGAGCTGATCGAGCACCGCGTTGCGCTAGAGGGGACGCTTCTGAAGCCCAACATGGTTCTTTCCGGCAAGGAGAATGCGAGGCAGGCGGGCGTATCCGAAGTCGCGGAAGCAACGGTTCGATGCCTTCGAAGGGTCGTCCCTTCCGCGGTTCCGGGCATCGTCTTTCTCTCGGGAGGACAGACCGCAGAACAGGCGACCGAGCATTTGAGCGCGATGAACGCGCTCGGAAGGCACCCGTGGGAGCTTAGCTTTTCCTACGGACGCGCCCTCCAGGATCCGGTTCTGAAGGCGTGGAGAGGCAATCCCGCGAATGTCCCCGATGCGCAGGGAGCGTTTTATCGCCGCGCCATGTGCAACGGCGCCGCGCGTCGCGGAAAGTACACAAAGGACATGGAAAAATCCCCGGCCTGAACGCTCCACGAATAAACGTGCC
>DATBLU010000292.1:0-5598 GCA_036555205.1 Candidatus Deferrimicrobiaceae bacterium | reverse complement strand
CGATGGGCGACGAAGATACCGCCGGGAAGCCCGGGCTGCACCTTCACGGGGAGCGACGCCTTCCATCCGGAGGATGCGACGGATACCTCGTCCCCGTCTGCGATGCCGGCGCGCTTCGCATCCGCCTCGGAAACGGAAATCCAGGGATCGTAGGTGATGGTGGTCAGCGGGTCCGGGATCTCGGATAAAAGCGTCAAGTGACGGCTCCGCCCGTCGAAGGTCCGAAGGGAGGGGGCAAGGATGAGGACGGCCGCTCCCGGGCCCCCCGGCGTCGATGCCGCCTTGATTGCGGCGGCGGCACCCTTGCCGCTTAAGGAAATAGTTCTCCCGGGAAGGGTTTCCGCGACGTGCCCCTGCTTGAGGAGCCGGCTCCTCCCTGCTTCACCGAGCCTGTTTCCCCACGCCGCGAGGAGGAGGTCCTTGTAGCTTCCCTGCGCCCCTTGTCCCGAAGCCTTCCCGATGATCCCCAGGAGCGCGTCGCCGTCGGACATCGTATCGTGCAAGGGCTGAGCACAAGGCTGCAGCAGGGACACGACCCCTTTTCTAGGCTCGGCATCGCCCCACGACTCGAGCGAATGGGAAAGGGGAAGGACAAGGTCGGCTTCGCGGGCGGTCTCGTCGAGGAAATCTCCCATGGCGACGGAAAGTCTCGCCTTCGAAAGGCCCTCCCTGAAGGCCATCCTGGGCGGCAGGGAGAAGACGGGATTGGCCCGCAGGAGGAACAGCACCCCCGCTTCCCCTTTCCCCAACCGTGCGGAAAGGTTCTCCATGTCCCGGAACGTTCCCACAGCCCCGTAGTTCTCGCTCCCCTCGAAGTCGATCCGTGCCGGGATCGCGCCGACGGCCCACTGGATCAGGGCGGCGGCGGCGGCCGTCTCCAGCCCCGCAGGGTGCGCCGCGGATACGCCGCCGGCGATCGCCAGGGGGCGCTTGGCCGCGACGAGGAGGTCCCGTATCTCCCGGATATCCCCGGCAGGGATGCCCGTTTCCGCCGAGACCTTTTCCACCGATGCACGGGGGAGAGCGTCCAGAGCCTCCCGCGGAAGCCGGTTTTTCGGAGTCCCCCGTTCCAGGAGCTCGCGGAGCAGGAATGCGAGGAGGAACGGTTCCCGCCCGGGAAGGACGGAGAACCTCCGGTCGGCATTGGCCCCCGTGAGCGAGAAGTGCGGCTCGACGTGGATCCACCGGAAATCCCCCCGGCCTTTGGCCCGGGAGATCTGCCTGGCGCAGGCGACGGGACTTAAGGATGTTTCGATGACGTCCGCACCGATGGTCAGGAGGAAATCGGACTCGTCGATCCGGTAGCGCGGGACGTCCTTCACGCCGAAGAGGAGGTTGTTCGCCTCCTTCACGGCGGCGTGGGAGTAGACCTCGAATTCGGGGAGGCGCTCGACGCCCAGTTTGACGCAGAAAGCTTCGATGAGCCGCGACAGGGAGCCGGTCGTCCTTCCGGAGAGGAAGAGGTTGCGTCGCTTCTCCCCGCGGGACGCTTCGAGCGAATCGGCGATCCGCGAGAAGGCCTCGTCCCAGCCGATCCGCCTATGCTTTCCGCCGTCCCGGGCCATGGGAGTCCGCAGCCTGTCGGGATGATAGAGACGGTAGAGGGAAGACTGCCCCCGGACGCACAAGCCTCCGTCGCTCACCGGGTGTCCCGGAATTCCCTCCAGCTTGACCGGCAGTCCGTCCCGGACCCTCGCTTGCGCCCCGCACCCTGCCGGGCATTCCGTACAGGTGGAGGGGAGGAAGCGGGCTTCCCCGGGGACGATCCCCTCTTCCGGCGGGAACAGGCGGGACACCAGCCGCGCCTGTTTCTTGCGGGACCCGCAGGAGGAGATAAGGGGCGAGCCCGATACCACCCCGAGGAGCCACAGGAAGTCCCTTCTTTTCATATTCCGCTCTCTCCGCTTACTTATGGCAGGTGGCGCAGTCCGTGGGGGCGTTGCGGACCCTGTGGCAGGATACGCACCACCCCATCACAAGATTGCTGACCCGCCGTACCCGTTTCATGCCCGCCACGTCACCGTGGCATGCCGCGCATGCCAATCCTGCCTTGATGTGCCGCTTGTGGGAGAAGTATATGAAGTCCGGCAGGGCGTAGACCCGCTTCCACTCGATGGGCCTCTTTTCCTCGTAGTACCGGGTGAGCTTCTTTATCTCTCCCCGGTCCGTCGCTACGGTCCGGTGGCAGCCCATGCACACCTCGATGGGAGGCGCGCCGGCATGCCGGGACCGCTCCACGAAAGCATGGCAGAACTTGCAGGGCAATTGCATGGTGCCCGCGTGCACCGTGTGCGGGAATGCGATCGGCTGCTCCGGCGCAGGATCCGTGCCGTGCCAGAGGTAGCCGAGACCCGCCACGGCCAGGAGGAAGGCGCCGAAATACCCCAGCAGCGCCGCTATGACGATCGGTTTTTTCAACATCCTCCCCCGACTGGCTCTTTGCCTTGCCGTTGCGCCGATCAACCGCCCTTTTCTACGTGCATCAGCAGATACCGGGCAACGGCGTCGATCTCCTCTTCATTAAGCCCCAGCTTCGGCATCGACGGGTAGCCGGGACTCTTCTTTACCGGGTTCCGTATGAATCCTTTCAGATCCTCGACGTTTCCCTTGTACTTCGGCACGACCTCGTTGAGCGGAGGCCCCACGACCCTGGCGTCGAAACGGTGGCACCCCTTGCAGATGGAATCGAACACCGCCTTCCCTTTTTCCACGGCGGCCGTCGCCGGCGGCGCCGGCGCTTTCGGCGGCTGTTTCCCCCCGATGCTCCCCAGCAGATAGCGGGCGACCGCTTCGACCTCCTCCTCCTTGAGCCCGAGCATCGGCATCGGCGGGTAGCCGGGATTCACCTTGACCGGCTCACGGATGAAGCGTTTCAGCCGTTCGGCGTCTCCGCCGTATTTCGGGAGGACCTCCTTCATCGGGGGGCCCACGATCCTGGTATCGAACAGATGGCAAGCCCTGCAGACCTTCGCGAACACGACCCTCCCTTTTTCCATGCCCGGCTCCGCCGCGGGGGGAATCTCCGAGGGGGGTTCCTCCGGGACCTTCGCCACGCCTGCCGGCTTTACCGGGGGCGGCGATGCGAGGAAAGCGTTGCTCATCGCCGTCTGGTTTCCCAGGACGACGGCGAGAAACATCAGGGCGTACGGGACCGGAATCCAGGAGCCCGGTTTACCCGCGGGCTTCTCCGGAACCAGGGAGAGCGCCAGTGCGACTGCCATCGCAAGGATCACAACGGCGGCCGAAGCCGCGAAAACCTCCCGTGACAGCCCCGTGGAGGGGAGGCTGAGCAGGCCGAGAACCACGAACACGGGAACGGCCAGGGCGCCGCCGAGGGCGAGGGCGCTGCCCGTGGAACGGACGTAATCGCGGTATCCGGGGTCTTCCTCTTCCATTCCCGCCGGCGTGCGGCCGAGCGAGAACAGGACGATGCCGCCCGTCAACCCGAAGGACAGGGCGAGAAACAGGAGAAAGGCGGCCAGGGTATTCCAGGAAAGGAGAAAGACGGGATATTTCCGGATGATGGGCAGCTTTTCAGGCTGGATTAGAGTCCCCAGCAGGACGAACAGCAGGAAGGCGCCGGAGATGATGAAGAGAAGCCCCGCCGCGCCGGCTCGGGAAGCCGCCGCAGGCGGATCCTGCGAACGCCTGACGGCGGTCCGGAAACGGGAGAGAAGGACGCAGCCGGAAAGCAGGACTGCGAAAGCAAGCCCCCAGTAGATCCAGGGCAAGGGTCCGGGGTCGGGAAGGATGCGCTGGCAAAGGAAGGAGATGAGCGGAAACGGGACGAGAACGGCGGCGAAAAAAACAATGGCATCGAAAGCGGCACTCCCGATCAGGTCACCGGAAAAGCGCAACGGTCTTGCGTCCCTGTGCTCCTTGCCGAAGAAGTTCAGTATGAGCGAGAGTGTCGTTGCGCCGATGACGAGTCCGAGATAGGGGAGATAGACAAGAAGCACCGCCGCCAGGCCATACTTCATTCATTTCCCCTCGGGAAAGGAGAGATTCTTCAACGCGTGGAACGATATTCTATATCAATAACAGCGGTATTGCCCGGAAAATTTGACGATGATGATTGTTCGATGCGAGAAACGAATATCAGGATCGAAAAAAAAGGGGGTATTCTACCGCCCCCCACCGGAGACGGCTATCTGAGACAGAGCTTCGCGGCCGGGATGATGCACAGGAATTCGAAGGGGCCGTCTCCCTCGTTGACGAAGGAGTGCTCCTCGTCCGGCGGAACATAGACGAAATTTCCCGGTCCGACCTCCGAGTCCCCGCCTTTCCTCAGCACTTTTCCTTTCCCGGAGAGAACGTAGACCTCGTGCTCCCAGGAGTGGGCGTGGTACGGGGTGCTCCCTCCCGGTGCAAGCGAAAAGTGGCGCATGGTGAAGGTCGGGGCGCCGACATTTTCTCCCATCAGGACGCGGATGGAGACGCCCCTTGCCCCCGGATCGCTCACCGGCTTCGCCTCCACGTCCTCCCATCGCGATACGTGCATGCATCACCCCGCCGGAAGATATTTGCGGCACGCCTCTATATTAACAACGTGCGCCTCCCGCATGTCGGCGAAAAAAGTCTTCTCGCCGGGCGTCATGTCCGCCTGGGGCATCTCGTCGATCTTCCTGACCACCCACGACTGCCCCTTGATGAGGAGCGCCAGCCTCTCGGCCTCCCCCGGAAGCGCCAGTACCTTGTCGGCGAAAGGGCCCACCGTGTCGCTGGGCGCAGCCCCGCGCGCCTCGATCAGGCGGTAAAGGCCGGCGCAGAACTTCCCTTCGTCGTTGCGCAGGAACGTCAGGAAATCCTTCTTCTCCCCGGCCGGAGCCTCCTGCGCCATCGCCTGCAGGCATTTGACGCCGGCCCGCTCGGCTTCCAACAGCTCCTGCATCCGTCCGATCATGACGCCCTCCGTCAGAACCCGGCGGCGCGGTTGAGCTCCGCGAGGATCTGCTTTTCGCTTATGTTGTGCATCATCGCGCTCTGCTTGACGCTCTCGGTCGCCTGCCCCGGGCAGGAGAAGCACCCTTCCCCGTAGTACTTCTTGAACACCTTCACCGTTTCGGGATAGACGGCCAGGATATCCCCGAGGATATTCTCACTCCCGATCTGCTCCCCCCTCGATAGCCTTCCTTTCCTGGACGGCCCCGTCCGGGATCCGGCCGCCGCGACGGGGGCCGCCCCCCCCGACGCCGCCGCTATCAGGCGTTCGACCATCGGATCGAGGTCGACGTTGTGCCGCTGGCACGCCATCCTCAAGGTGATCGGTATCTGCTTGACCTGCTCCCGGTGCTCGGGATTCGCAAGGGAGGCGAACCCGTTGGCCACGAACACATCAACCGTTTCCGGCCAGCGCGAGAGGATTTCGCCCACCCGCATGTCGGGATGGATGTCGGCGCGCGGCGCGGCGGCCGGCTTCTCCCGGCGCGCGGCCTCAGGCTGGGCTTCCGCTTCCTCGTCCGTTTCCGCCTGCGCCTCGGGAGCGAGGAGCATCGTCGCCCCCAGGTTGACCGCGAACAGCGCGACGGAGACCACCGACAGGACGGCGAACAGGGTGAATCCAGTGGAAGGCCGTTCCGGGGATGTGGCCACCATTCC
>DATBLU010000276.1:0-15764 GCA_036555205.1 Candidatus Deferrimicrobiaceae bacterium | reverse complement strand
GAGGACACCAGGAATTGGATTCCGATCAGCGACAACCGCATGCCCACGCTCAACGGGAAATACAAGGTGCCGCACTTCGATGGGAAGGGCGAAGCGAACCGGGCGTTTTCGGAACTCCGGATTCCGAGGACCTTCCTGCTGACCTCGTTCTATTGGGAGAACCTGATCCACTTCGGGATGGGCCCGAAGAAGGGCGCGGACGGGAAACTTTACATAACGATGCCCATGGGCGACAAGAAGCTTCCCGGCATCGCCTCCGGCGACATCGGGAAGTGCGCCTACGCCATTTTCCGAAGAGGTCCCGAGTTCATCGGCAAGATCGTAGGCATCGCCGGCGACCACTTGACCGGATACCAGATGGCGGCGGCGCTAACAAAAGCGCTGGGCAGGGAAGTGCTCTACAACGACGTGTTCCCGGATTCCTACCGCGCGTTCGGCTTCCCGGGCGCGGAAGACCTGGGCAACATGTTCCAGTTCAAGCACGATTTCGAGGATTATTTCTGCGGAGCGCGCAGCCTCGATTTCTCCAGGTCCATCAACCCGTCGATGCATACTTTCGAGTCCTGGCTCGCGGAGAACAAGGACCGCATTCCGCTCGAGGAGGATGTGCGCCTGGTTTCGGGAGAATAGTTAATCGTTACCGCGTAAAGATCCCGCCTGCGACAGGTGCCGCCTGGAGTCCGCAGGCGGGACGCCGCGGTCATTTTCCGGCTGCTTCAGAATCCCCCGGGTCTACTTCAAGCTCTGATCCCAGCTCTTCTTGCCGTCCGGATCGTTCCAGCCCTGGAAGCGAAGGGAGGTGGGCACTTCACGCACCTTCCAGTACCGGTTATTGCCGCTTACATACGTTCGAAGAGATTCGAGGACCTTGCCGTAGTCCTTCCGGTCCTGTTCGGCTAGTTTGGCATCGTTGACCCTGGCGTTCAGGAACTGGATGGTCGCATCCTGGAGCAGCGCAAGGTCGTGCGGCGGCCACTGCACCAGCACAAGGTCGTTCGCGGGATTCTTGTCCCCATCGTTTGCTTCCAATATCTTCTTAAGCATGGGGCCTTGCTGCCTCAAGTTTTCGCCGTACGAAGATATGACGTGGTCGCGGCCCACGCTTGCGACGAGCGCCTGCTGGGCCGGGCTCAACTTGTTCCACACGGTCTTGTTGACGATCATGTAGGTGATCAGGAACTGCTGGTGCCAGCCGGGGAAGTGCAGGTACCGGGTTCCGACGGTGCCGGGGTTCCCTTCGGAAAGCCCGAAAAGCTGGGAGTAGTCGTCTAAAGGCGTGGCGAATTCATACGCCTGGATCTGACCTTCGGTCACGGCTTTCACAAGCGATCCGCTTCCTGCGAGTGCGGCGACGAACTTTATGTTCTTCTTCGGGATGACGCCTTTTGCGACGAGATTTTCGCACGCGCGATCCAGGACGTATTGGGCAGGGGGAAGGTAGCGGAACGTCCAATCCTGCCGGCACAATCCGGCCAGTCCGATGCCGGAGGTCGATCCGGTGTTGCCGACCGGCTGCATGAAGTAGCCGGAGCCCTGATTGGGGCTTCCGACGATGGGAAACGCCACGACGTTCGCGCCGTTCTTGTCGAGTATCCGCTGGAGCTGTTCAAGGCCGGTCGCCGTGCCGTCTTCGACGGACTTGCCGAACAGGAATCCGGTGAACTCGTCGAAATTGGGGCCGAAGGGAACGCCGGAGTTGTAGATGAAACCCCATGCCGGATTCAGGTCCGATCCCGAAATATATGCCGCGTCGAATCCGGGTCCCCCCGCCAAGGCGCCCCCTGCGGCGACGGCCGCAACGATATTTTTAAGCGTTCCGGGAATCGCAGGAGTCGGCGTCAACCTGGCGAACCTTACCTGCCCGGCCTCTCCCAAAACGGTCGTCGAAATGTTTGAAAGCTTGGCGGCGTATTGATCCGCGGGGGGGCCCATAGCCGCCGATCCGCTGAAGCTCCGGAAGGATATGTCGACTGCAACCGCGGGCTGCGACGGCAACAGGATCGCAAAGGCGCAGGCGGCGACGGCGGCGGCGAAACGCGAGGCTGGAGCCATTTTGTTCTCCTTTCTCGTTCCTGAACATTGCGTGGGGTGATTGGTTATCGCGTCCGGCAGGACGATTTTTGATCCCGAGGCCATGTTCGCCGATCCCCCTGGTTTGCGAGTCCGCTTATCAACGAATTGGAAGCCCTCCGGCGGGGTATGGTTTCGGTCATTCCGCGAAACGGCGCCCCTTGGGGACGGCGGCCGAAAAAATGTATACTGTATACAAATAGGAGCGAACCCCTTGAAGCCGGGCCGGGCGAAAAGAAAGGCCGGAGCGGGAGGGCGTCGTGGGGAAAACGGGCAGATACATCCGCTGGTATGGCGATCTTTCCCTTGGCGACCTTCCCCTGGTGGGGGGCAAGAACGCCTCCCTCGGGGAGATGTACCGCGAACTGACTCCGAAAGGGGTGAAGATTCCGAACGGCTTCGCCGTGACCGCGGCGGCGTACCGGGACCTTGTCCGCTCCGCGGGCATCCTTCCGGAGATGGAGGAGATCGTCGGAGGGCTTTCGCGGGAGGACCTGGATGACTTCGCCAGGAGGGGGCACCGGCTCCGCGAACTGATCTACCAGGCCCCCCTTCCGGAAGGTCTTTCCCGGGAGATCGAATCCGCCTACGGGACGCTGTGCACCGAATACGGGGGTACCGCGGACGTGGCGGTGCGCTCCAGCGCTACGGCCGAGGACCTTCCCACGGCGTCCTTCGCCGGGCAGCAGGAGTCGTACCTGAACATCCGGGGAGCGGCGCACCTGCTGGATGCCTGCCGCCGCTGCTTCGCCTCCCTCTTCACCGACCGGGCAATCTCTTATCGGATGGACCAGGGGTTCGACCATTTCCGGGTGGCCCTCTCCGTCGGCGTGATGAAGATGGTGCGCTCGGATCTCGCCGCGAGCGGGGTGATCTTCACGCTGGACACCGAGTCGGGATTCCGCGACGTTGTCCTTATCAACGCCTCCTGGGGCCTTGGAGAAAACGTCGTCCAGGGGGCCGTCAACCCGGACGAGTTCTTCGTCTTCAAGCCGACCCTTAAAGAGGGGTTCCGGCCGGTCATCGGGAAGAAGCTCGGCGACAAGAAATTCAAGATGATCTACGGGACGGGGACCGCCAAGGTCCTGACCCGCAACGTCGCGGTAACCCGGGAGGACCGGCGACGGTTCTGCATTTCCGAGGAGGAGGTGCTGACCCTCGCCCGCCAGGCCGTAGCCATCGAGGAGCATTACACGGGGAAGGCCGGCCATGACATGCCCATGGACATAGAGTGGGCCAAGGACGGCGTCACCGGGGAGTTATTCATCGTCCAGGCCCGCCCCGAGACGGTGCAGTCCCAAATGCGGATGGACTTCCTGGAGATCTACAGGCTGGCCAAGAAGGGTCCCGCCCTGGTCCGGGGAGTGAGCGTGGGGGAGAAGATCGCCTCGGGCCCGGCGCGGGTTATCACCGACGTGCACCGCCTCCAGGAGTTCCGGCGGGGGGAAATCCTGCTGGCCGACACCACGACGCCGGACTGGGAGCCGGTCATGAAGAAGGCGGCGGCGATCGTCACGAACAGGGGCGGGCGGACATGCCACGCGGCGATCGTGAGCCGCGAGCTGGGCATCCCCTCCATCGTCGGCACGGGCGACGCCACGGTGAAGGTCGCCACCGGACGGGAGGTCACGGTGTGCTGCGCGGAAGGCGAGACGGGGACGGTCTACGACGGCGCGCTGCCGTTCCGCGTGGAAAAGGTCGACCTCTCCGGCCTTCTGCGGCCCCGGACGAAGATAATGATGAACCTCGGGAACCCGGAGGAGGCCTTCGCCCTCTCGAGGATCCCCAACGACGGCGTGGGTCTGGCCCGGATGGAATTCATCATAGGCAACCACATCAAGGTCCACCCGATGGCCCTGGTGCACCCCGAGATGATAGCCGACGAAAAGGAAAAGCAGACCATCGAGGAGCTCACGCGCGGGTATCCCGACAAGGAGAGCTACTTCGTGGAGCGCCTGGCGGAAGGGGTGGGGACGATCGCCTCGGCGTTCTACCCCCGGCCCGTGGTGGTCCGCCTCTCCGACTTCAAGACGAACGAGTACGCCTCGCTATTGGGCGGGAAAGCGTTCGAGCCCGTGGAAGGTAATCCGATGATAGGGTTCCGGGGCGCCTCACGTTACTACGACGAGCGGTACAGGGAGGGGTTCGCGCTGGAGTGCCGCGCGCTCCTGCGGGTGCGGGAAGTAATGGGACTTCGGAACGTAATCCCCATGATTCCCTTCTGCCGCACCGTGGGGGAAGGAGAGAAGGTCCTCGCCGAGATGGCGAAAAACGGCCTCATGCGCGGCAAGGGTGGGCTTAAGGTTTACGTCATGTGCGAGATCCCGAACAACGTGATCCTCATCGACGCGTTCAGCCGGCTCTTCGACGGCTTCTCCATCGGCTCGAACGACCTCACACAGCTTACGCTGGGCGTGGACCGGGACTCCGCCCTTGTGGCCCACGTCTTCGACGAGCGGGACCCCGGTGTCATGGCCCTTATATCCCGGGTCATCGAGGGAGGGCGTCGCAACCGGGTCCACAGCGGCATCTGCGGGCAGGCCCCGAGCGACTACCCCGAGTTTGCCGCCTTCCTCGTCCGCGAGGGGATCGATTCCATGTCATTGAACCCCGATTCCGTGCTCAAGATCACGCTGCGGGTCCTCGAGATGGAAAAGGAGGTCGTTCCGGCCGGGTGATCCTCGGGGAACGCGTTCGCGCGACTCAATAAGGCATGGGCCGGCGGCGATCCTTGTCCAGGTTGGGGCTGACGACATTGACGATCTCGGCGGCGATGATCTCGATCGGCTTGTCGGTTACTTCGACCACGTTGAACCCGCCTTCCTTGTAAATCCTTCTTGCGGCCTCCAGTTCCGCCAGGACCGCGGAGGGTCTTGAGTAGGAAGTATTGCCGACCCAGCCCAGCTGCTCCTCCCTCCTCCTCCTGAATTCTATGAGGCGCTTGTACTCAATGCCCAGGCCGATCACCCGGCGCGGGCTTATCCGCAAAAGCTCGGCCGGCAGCGGGATGTCCTTTACGATCGGAACGTTCGCCACTTTCCACCCGCGCACCGCCAGGTACATGCTTAAAGGCGTCTTTCCGCACCGCGAAACGCCTATCAGGACGATATCGGCGGAGGGAATCTCCTCGGGCCTGCTCCCGTCGTCGTGGGACACGGCGAAATCGATCGCCTCGACCCGGTCGAAGTAGTCCTTGCGCAGCTTCCGGTAAAGGCCGGGCTGCTCGAGCGGCTTGGCGCCGGTCTGCTCCGCGACCTGTTCGAGCAGGGGCCCCATCAGGTCAATCGTCGCGACTCCGTGCTTCATGCCCAGGCGTATAAGCGCCTCCCTCAAGTTGCCGTCCACCAGCGTGTGGACGACGATGCCGCCGTCGGCCTCGGCCTCCTTCACCGCCGCCTCGACTTGCTTCTGATTCAGGATCTGGTTTCTTATGATGACGGGCACCCGGAGAGCCGGGAACTGCGCGAGCACGGTCTCCGCTATCTGACGGCCGCTTGCGCCCGAACCGCCGGAGACGATGTAGACAGGCGGTATAGCCTCCTTCTTCCCGGCACTTTTAGTGGTCACCGTTCCCGTCCTTCCTTGAAGGAATATGCCCGGCGGGCCGATTGACGCCGCCGAATTCAAATCTACCAGTTGGCGGGCATGCCCGCCATCTCTTGTATACTGGGTCCGGAACGGGCGCCGGGCAGGCGAAAAGGGGGTGGGAGGTGACTTCCCGGGAGTTCGACGCCTTTCTCTCCGAGGTGCTTCCGCCCTTTGGGCTGTGCCCGTCGGCGTACCGCCGCCGCAACATCCGGAGGCGGATCGTACGGCGTATGGAATCGGCGGGAATCCACGAGTTCCACCGCTACCGGGACCTGTTGCTGCGCGATTCGTCGGAGTGCGAGGCGCTCCGCTCCCTGCTGGTCGTCACGATTTCCCGGTTCTTCAGGAACGCGCGGGTTTTCCATGTCCTGTCCCGGGAGATTCTCCCTCGCCTCGCCGCGAAAGGGACGGCCCCGGCCGTATGGTCCGCGGGATGCGCCGCCGGGGAAGAGCCGTATTCGCTCAGGATTGCCTGGGAGGAGATTCCAGGGGAGAAGCCGCCGATCCGATTGCTTGCCACCGACATCGATGCGGTGTCCCTCGAACGAGCCGAGGCGGGATGCTACCCGCCAAGCAGCCTCAGGGAGGTCCCCGAAGCGCTCAGGAGGAGATATTTCGAACGGGAGGGCGATTCGTATTGCGTCCGCGAAGAGGTGAGACGCTCGGTGTCCTTTCGAAGGATGGACCTGCTGCGCGAAGGCTCGCCTGGAAGATTCGGCCTGATCCTGTGCCGCAACGCGGCGTTCACTTACTTCGGCCCGGATCAACGGCTCTCGGCAGCCGGAACGTTCGCCGCGTCGCTGGAGGAGGGGGGATACCTCGTCCTTGGCAGGACGGAGAGGCTGCCCGAAAAAGCTTCCAAACTGTTCGAGCCTGCCTATCCCGCCGACAGGATCTACAGGGTCCGGCTGAAATAGTGTAAAATTATGGAGTAGATAGCGTCTCTGTAACGTCTCGTTCATTAGGAAGATCCGGAATTTCATCTTAGAGGATGGTTGCACGGACCCTTGGGGGGTCCCCGGATGAAAATCCTGATGGTGACGAATACATACTCTCCTTTCGTCGGGGGAGTCGCGCGCTCGGTCGAATCCTTTACGGACGAGTTTCGCCGTCTCGGCCATCGCGTGATGGTGGTTGCCCCGGCATTCACCGACGCTCCCGGGAACGAAACGGACGTGATTCGGGTCCCGGCCATCCAGAAGTTCAACGGAAGCGATTTCTCGCTGGGCCTGCCTATTCCGGGATTTCTCTTTTCCGCCCTCGAGGAGTTCCGGCCGGACGTCGTCCATTCCCACCATCCCTACCTTCTCGGCGACACGGCGCTCCGCATCTCGGCATTTCGGAACGCGCCCCTTTTCTTCACCCATCACTCGATGTACGAGAAGTTCACCCACTACGTCCCGGGGGACTCGCCGCGTCTGCAGCGATTCATCGTCGAGCTCTCCACGGGATACGCCAATTTATGCGACCGGGTCATCGCGCCGAGCGAAAGTACCGCGAAAATACTCGAGGAGCGCGGCGTTGAGACACCGATCGAAGTCATCCCCACCGGCATCGATTACGATCGTTTTCAGGCAGGAGACGGAGCGGCATTTCGTGCATCGATGGGAATACCGGATGGGGCGTTCCTGGTAGGCCACATTGGAAGGCTCTCCCCGGAAAAGAACCTCGGATTCCTCGTCGAGGCCGTCACCGCGTTTCTCGAGGCGAACGACTGCGCACGGTTCCTGGTCGCGGGCGTGGGGCCGTCGGAAAAAGAAATTTTAGAGGGTTTCGAGAGGCGCAGTATGAGAGAACGCCTTCACTTCACCGGCATCCTTCGGGGTAAAGAGCTGGCCGACGCCTATCATGCGATGGACGTGTTCGCGTTCGCTTCGCAGAGCGAGACGCAGGGGCTGGTCCTCGCGGAAGCGATGGCCGCCGGGATCCCTGTCGTCGCCGTGGACGCCCCCGGGGTTCGCGAGGTGGTCGTCGACTGCCGGAACGGCTTCCTCCTGCCCGATATGAACATCGCTTCTTTCTCCGAGGCGCTCTCCCGTGCTGCAGGTTTGCCGGCGGACGATCGGAATTCAATGAGGGAGGCGGCGCGGGAAACCGCGCGAAGCTTCTCGATACGGCGATGCGCGGAAAAGACCTTGCTCCTCTACGAATTCCTGAAGACGATAAGGCTGCGGGCGCGCGAGACGCGGGGGATCCTGCTGGACTCGGCGAGGCGGATGTTTGCGCGGGAGTGGGAGCTCTGGATGAACCGCGCACACGCGGCAGGCGCCGCCCTGTCGGCGGACGGGAGTCCGTAACCTTAAAGGAGCCGGGATGGACGGGCGGACGCCCAATGCGCCGGAGACCCGGGAAACGGTATTCCGCGCCAGGGGCCTTACGAAGATCTACGACATGGGAGAGGTCAAGGTCCACGCCCTGCGCGGCGCGGACCTTGACCTTTTCGAGGGGGAGCTCATCGTGCTCCTGGGCCCCTCGGGCAGCGGAAAGTCGACGCTTTTAAACATCCTGGGAGGGCTCGATGTCCCGTCCGCGGGAACCGTTCATTACCGGGAGATGGACCTCACGAAGGCGACGGAGAAAGAGCTCACATCGTTCCGGCGCCGCAACGTCGGGTTCATATTCCAGTTCTACAACCTGATACCGAGCCTGACCGCGGTGGAGAACGTCGCGGTGGTCACGGACATAGCGGAAAAACCGATGCGGCCGGAGGATGCCCTGGATCTCGTGGGCCTTTCCGACCGGAAGGACCACTTCCCGGCCCAGCTGTCGGGAGGGGAGCAGCAGCGGGTCTCCATCGCGCGCGCGATCGCCAAGAATCCGGCGGTCCTGCTGTGCGACGAGCCGACCGGGGCCCTCGATTCCGCCACGGGGATCGTCGTGCTCGAGGCGCTGGAGCGGGTCAACCGGGAGTTGGGGACCGCCACCGCCGTCATCACCCACAACGCGGACATCGCCGGGATGGCGGATCGCGTCGTCCACCTCAGATCGGGGCTGATCGCCGAGATCGAGCGGAACGAGCGGAGGAAATCCCCCCGGGATCTGCATTGGTGAGCCGATGAGGATGCTCGACCGGAAGCTGCTGCGCGACCTGGTCGGCCTTAAAGGGCAGGCGATGGCGATCGCCATGGTCATAGTAAGCGGCGTGGCGACGCTCGTAATGTCGGTGAGCACCCTGGATTCGCTGCGCCGGACCCAGGAGATCTATTACCGGGACTATCGCTTCGCCGACGTATTCGCATCGCTGAAACGCGCTCCGGAGGCGCTCCGGTCCAGGATCCTGGAGATCCCCGGCGTGGACGCCGTGGAAACAAGGGTCGTGGCCGCGGCGAGCCTGGACATCCCGGATTTTCCGGATCCCGTGCGGGCGCAGCTCGTCTCCCTGCCGGATGAAGGGGCCCCGAGGCTGAACGGCCTGTTCCTTCGCAAGGGACGGATGGTCGACCCGCGTCGCGGCGACGAGGTGGTCGTGAGCGAGCCGTTCGCGGAGGCGCACGAGTTCGCCCCCGGTGATTCCTTCGCCGCGGTCGTCAACGGGAAGCGGAAGAGCTTGACGATCGTCGGGATCGGCCTTTCCCCCGAGCATATCTACGAGATCGGCCCGGGCGCGCTGTTCCCGGACAACAAGCGGTTCGGAATCCTTTGGATGGCTCGGGCGCAGCTTGCGGCGGCCAACAACATGGAGGGGGCGTTCAACGACGTCTCCCTTGCTCTTTCAAGCGAGGCTTCCCTTCCGGACACGATCGAACGGCTCGACGCGATCCTTGCCCCGCACGGGGGACTGGGGGCATACGGCCGCAAGGACCAGGTCTCCCACAGGTACCTTTTCGAAGAGTTCCGGCAGCTTGGGACCCTTGCCGCCATCTTTCCCGCCATTTTCCTGGGGGTGGCGGCGTTCCTTTTGAACGTTTTCCTTGGCCGTCTCGTGGGAACGCAGCGGGAGCAGATCGCCATTCTCAAGGCGTTCGGCTACGCGAACCGGGACATCGGCCTGCACTACGCGAAGCTGGTCGTGGTGATCGCGCTTGCGGGAACGGCGGGAGGGGTGGCCGCGGGGATATGGCTCGGAAAGGGGCTGGGCCGGATCTACATGGATTACTACCGGTTTCCTTTCCTGGAATACGTTCTCAAGCCGGAAGATGCGGCGCTTGCCTGCCTGGTGAGCGTCGTTGCCGCGCTTATCGGCGCGCTGCAGGCGGTCCGCAGGGCCGCGCTGCTCCCCCCGGCCGAGGCGATGCGGCCGGAACCGCCGGAGCGGTACCGGGAAACCGTGATCGAACGGCTGGGACTCAAACGCCTGCTCTCGCAGCCGGCGCGCATGATCGCGCGCCACATCGGCCGCAGGCCGGTTAAATCCCTGCTCACGGTCATCGGGATAGCCCTTGCCTGCGCCATCCTGATGGTAGGCAGGTTCCAGGAGGGTGCGATCGACTTCATGGTGGACGTGGAGTTCCGCGACTCCCGCAGGGAGGACCTGGCCGTCGCCTTCGTCGAGCCGGCCTCGCGCGCCGCCATCCATGAGCTCCAGGGGATCGAGGGGGTCGAGTACGCGGAACCTTACCGCACCGTTGCGGTGCGGCTGCGGCACGGGCACAAGACGTATCGTACATCGCTGCGGGGGATCGAGCCTGACGCCCGCCTGTACCGGCTGCTGGACACCGATCTGCGTCCCATCGAGATGCCGCCGGAAGGGATGCTTTTAACGGACCAGCTCGGGGAGATTCTGGGGGTCCGCCCGGGCGACATGGTGACCGTCGAAGCGCTCGAGGGGAGAAGGCCCGTCCGGGAGACGGTGGTCGCCGCACTTACGAAGCAGTATGTGGGAGTCTCCGCGTACATGGGGCTTTCTCCGCTTAACCGCCTCATGGGGGAAGGGGAGGCGATATCCGGGGCCTACCTTTTCACCGACAAGCGATACCTCCCGGATATCTACCGGAAGCTGAAGGAGATGCCGCGCGTCGCGGGCACCGCCATCCGGGAGAACGAGATCCGGAGTTTCTACGACACATTGGCGGAAAGCCTGCTCGTATTTACGTTCATCAACACGATGCTCGCCGGAACGATCGCCTTCGGCGTGGTGTACAACAGCGCGCGGATCGCACTCTCCGAGCGCAGCCGGGAGCTGGCAAGCCTGCGGGTGCTGGGGTATACAAGAGGGGAGATCTCCTACATCCTCCTTGGCGAGCTGGGGGTGTTGACCCTGGCGTCGGTCCCGTTGGGATTTCTCGTCGGCCGGGGGTTGTGCGGTTACATCGCGAACAAGCTCGGATCCGATCTCTACCGGGTGCCGCTGGTCATGGAACCCGGCACATACGGCTTCGCAGCGGCGGTAGTGCTCGTCTCTTCCTGCGTCTCCGGGCTCGTCGTGCGGCGCAGGCTGGACCGCCTCGACCTTGTTGCGGTCCTGAAAACCAGGGAGTAGGGGAAAAACGGATGCAGAAACGGCGCTGGATCTTTCTGGCCGCCCTCCTCGCGGCGATAGTGCTTGCCATCGGCTACGCATTCATGCCGAGGCCGGTGCCCGTCGAGGTCGCGCCCGTCGCCCGCGGGAGGCTGGCCGTGACGGTGGAGGAGGAGGGGAAGACCCGGGTTGTCGACCGGTTCACGGTATCCTCGCCCGTCGCGGGGATCGCCAGCCGAGTCACTCTCGATGTCGGCGACCGGGTTTCGAAGGGACAGGCGCTGCTCGAAATAGATCCTGCCCCGCCCCCCTTCCTCGACCTGCGAAGGAAGGAGTCGACCGAGGCGAAGGTCCGCGCGGCGGAGGCCGCCCTTGAATCGGCCAAGGAACAGGCGCGCGTCGCCGCGGCGAGGGAGGAATACGCACGTGCGACCCTCGAGCGCACGGCCAAGCTCCATGCATCGGGGTTTGCGAGCAAGGACGCCATGGAGGCGGCCGAATCCGAGGCGAGGCAGGGGCTGGCCGCGCTGCGCTCCTCGGAATTCGCGGTGAACGTCGCCCGGTCCGAGCTCGAAGCGGCCCGCGCCGAGCTTCTCTCCGCGACGGCCAAGGCCAACCCGAAAGCGGCGGAGCGGGCCGTCGTGCGTTCACCGGTGGAAGGGAGCGTCCTGGCTGTCCTGCACAAGAGCGAAGGGGCGGTGCGGGAAGGGGAACCGCTCATAGCGATCGGGAATCCCCGCTCCCTCGAAGTCGAGGTGGACGTCCTCTCGACGGACGCGGTAAGGATCAAGCCCGGCTCACGCGTGCTCTTCACGCGCTGGGGAGGCGAGGGGGCGCTCGAAGGTAAGGTGCGGACCGTCGAGCCCGCGGGATTCACCAAAGTCTCCGCCTTGGGCGTCGAGGAGCAGCGGGTCCTGGTGATCGCCGACATGGTATCCCCCCGGGAGACCTGGACGAAGCTTGGGGACGGTTACCGCCTGGAGGCGAGCTTCATCATCTGGGAGGGGGAAGGGATCCTTCAGGCCCCTTCCGCGGCGTTGTTCCGGCACGGGGACGGATGGGCGGCGTTTATCGCGGACGGCGGAAGGGCGAGGCTGCGTCCGGTGACGCTGGGGCAGCGAAGCGGCCAGAGCGCCCAGATACTTGGCGGCCTCACCGAGGGGGCTTCCGTCGTCGTGCACCCGAGCGACCAGGTCCGCGACGGCGTGCGCATCCGGGTGAGATAGCGGACCGGAACCTGCTGTTCCTTCACGGGCATGAAAAAGCGGCCCGCAGGGGGGATGCCCCGGCGGGCCGCTTCAGGGCCCCGTGAAACGCAGGCGCGGGTTTACATGTAGTCCGGCATCTCGTCGAACTGCAGATACTTGTAGATTTTCTCCTTGTTAGGCTCGATCTTCTCCCGGTAAAGGTCGAAGTACTCGGCGGGCTGGGGCAGCCTCCCCAGCACTGCGGTGAGCGCCCCCAGCTCCGCGGAGCCCAGGTACACGCGCGCGCCGTCGCCCATCCTGTCGTCGAAGTTGCGTGTGGAGGTGGAGAAGACGTTTGACTTTTCCGGCACGCGAGCCTGGTTCCCCATGCAGAGGGAGCACCCGGCGATCTCGACGCGGGCGCCCACTGCGCTGTAGACGGAGAAGTAGGCCTCGTCCTTTAGCTGCGCCTGGTCCATGCGGGTCGGCGGGCAGATCCAGGTGCGGACGTTGGGGTTGAATTTGCCGCCCCGCCAGATCTCGCCGGAGGCGCGGAAGTGGCCGATGTTGACCATGCAGGAGCCGATGAAGACGTCCTGGATCGCATCGCCCGCCACCTCGGAGAGGAGCTTCACGTCGTCGGGGTCGTTCGGGCACGCCAGGATCGGCTCGGTGATTTCGGCCAGGTTTATATCGATGACCGCCGCGTACTGCGCGCCCTTGTCCGCCTTGAGCAGGGAGGGTTTTTTGAGCCACTTCTCCACGGCCTTTATGCGGTTTTCGAGCGTCCGGGGATCCGAGTATCCGTCGGCGATCATCTTTTTCATGAGAGCCACGTTGGAGCGCAGGAACTTGGCGACCGGCTTCTCGGAGAGCTGGATGCACCCGGCGGCAGCGGAGCGCTCGGCGGCGGCATCGGTCAGCTCGAACGCCTGCTCGACGGTAAGGTCGGGCAGCCCCTCCATCTCCAGGATGCGGCCGTTGAAGACGTTGATCTTGTTCTTCTTGGGGACGGTCAGAAGACCATTCTTGATGGCGAAGTACGGGATGGCGTTTACGACGTCGCGCAGCGTTATGCCGGGGTTGAGCTTCCCCGTGAAGCGCACGAGCACCGACTCGGGCATGTCCAGGGGCATGAAGCCCAAGGCCCCGGCGAAGGCTACAAGGCCGGAACCGGCCGGGAAGGATATGCCTACGGGAAAGCGGGTGTGGGAATCGCCGCCGGTGCCGACCGTGTCGGGAAGCAGCAGCCGGTTAAGCCACGAATGGATGACGCCGTCGCCGGGGCGAAGCGCCACGCCGCCGCGGGAGGAGACGAAGCCCGGAAGGTTCTTGTGCATCTTCACGTCGGACGGCTTCGGATATGCCGCCGTGTGGCAGAACGACTGCATGAACATGGGGGCCTGGAATTTGAGGCACGCAAGCTCCTTGAGCTCGTCCGAGGTCATCGGGCCGGTGGTGTCCTGGGAGCCGACGGTGGTCATCTTCGGGGTGCAGGCGGTGCCGGGAAGGACGCCCGGCATGCCGCAGGCGGCGCCGACGATCTTCTGCGCCAGGGAGAACGCCTGGTCCTTCTCCGGGACCGGGTTGTCCGGCAGCGTGAAGACGGTGGAAGGCGCAAGTTTAAGCGCCTTGCGCGCCTTCGCGGTGAGCGCCCGGCCGATAATAAGCGGGATGCGGCCGCCGGCCCTGAATTCGTCGGAGAGCGTGTTGGGGGAGAGGGTGAACTTCGACAGCTCCTTCCCGCTCTCATCGGTGATGACGCCTTGCTTCGTGTCGATCACGATCACGTCGCCCGTCTTCATCCCGGTCACGTCGGCCTTGATCGGAAGGGCGCCGGAGTCCTGGGCGGTGTTGAAAAAGATCGGAGCGATGACGCCGCCGATGATGACGCCGCGCGTCTTCTTGTTGGGAACGCCCGGTATCTCCTCGCCTATGTGCCACAGGACGCTGTTGCAGGCGGACTTGCGTGAGGAGCCGGTGCCGACCACGTCGCCCGCGAATGCGACCCGGAAGCCGTCCTTGCGGAACGATGCTATCGTGTCGAGCCCGCCCTTGAACCGCGTCTTGCCCATGGCAAGGGCGTGAAGCGGAATGTCCGGACGGCTCCACGCGTCCCCGGCGGGGGAGAAGTCGTCGGTGTTGATCTCGCCGTCGACTTTAAAGACCTTTGCCTTGATCGTATCGGGAACACTGGGGCGCGATGTGAACCACTCGGCCTCGGCCCAGGATTTAAGGACCTTTTGCGCCGCCGCGTTTTTTGCCTTGGCTAACTCCGCCACATCGTCGAATGCGTCGTACACCAGGGTGATGCGGGATAACGCCGCCGCGGCGGCGTCTGCAAGCTTCTTGTTCTTGAGCGCGGCGACCAGCGGGGCGACGTTGTAGCCGCCCAGCATGTTGCCCAGGATCGCAATGGCGTCGATCGGGGCGATCAACGGCGATTTCGCCTTGCCGGAGACGATGCCCGCCAGGAACTCGGCCTTCACCTTGGCGGCCGGATCGACCCCGGGGGAGACGCGCTCCTTAAGCAGGGTCAGGAGGAAAGTCTCCTGCCCCTTGGGCGGTTTTTGCAGCAGTTTGCACAGGCCTGCGGTTTGTTCCGGGTTGAGCGGCAGCGGGGGGATCCCCAGCTTGGCGCGCTCGTTCGCTTCCTTCCGATACGCTTCGATCATATCCTCCCCCTTGTCGAGAATGTTGAATCGGTTAAGCGGGTGTCGAGGGTTGCTCCCGTCGTCTTTCGAGGAAAAGTGGTGCCTTGCGCGATCGGTAGCATTCTACCCGATTCGGGGGCAAATTTGGAGGTTATCGATATATGCGTCCGTCCACAGTATGCAGGTCCAGGACCGGGAGCCGGTCCGGTCCGGCTGCGCCGCCCGATTCGTCGACGACGGCGATGTCGCCCCGCTTTACACGAACGACGACCTTGCGCAGGCTCCCGGCGGGGAGGCGAAGGCGCGCCGCTCCGTCTAGGTCCGTGAACCAGCCGATACTTTCGACGCGATGCCGAAGCGTCGGGACGGGCCGCTCCGCGAACTCCCAGGCCGCCTGGATCCTGCTCGTCGGCAGGCCGAAACCGTGGACATGGCCCGCGCACTCGATCTCCGCGCCCCGTTCCGCGGCAAGCGTTATCTCCACGTCGAGAGTGTCCGCGATCACTTCGAACGTATCGGGCGCGACGGGGTAGTCCGCAAGCCGGATGCCGGCCGAAAGGTCCTTGTGGTGCGGACTGGCGAGGAGTCCCCCGCCTATTATCCCCGCGCAGAAAAGAATCGCTCCGCCGAGCGCCGCCGCTCTCCACCGCGGGCTTCGCTCGATCCGCGGGTACAGTACCTCGCGGGAGTCCTCGCGCGCGGGGATCCTCAGGACGTAATAGTAGAGGGCATGCGCCGTCCCCAAAGCGATCAGCCCCGACCAGGCGACGTCCGAGAGGAAGTGCCCTCCCGCGGCCATACGTCCGAAGCCGAGCAGCGTGCCGAGAACGGTTCCCGCGGCAAGGGACCCGGCGGCGAGCGCCGGAT
>DATBLU010000254.1:0-3274 GCA_036555205.1 Candidatus Deferrimicrobiaceae bacterium | reverse complement strand
AAAACCCGGCCTGCCGCCTGCCTTGTGGAAGCTACTTCGTGTGCTGGACCGTCAGGAGTCTCTCCTGGACCCCGAAAGGATCCTTGAACTCCACCCCTTTTTGAATCGCGAGTTTTTTCTGCCCCCTGCCGTCGAGATACTTGTTCAGTTCCAGATTTACCATCTGCGGCACGTCGACGCCGGCCTTCGCAAGCGCCTGACGCAGTAGGCCTTCCGCCTTGCCCGCGAACGCCGTCGCGTCCGCGAGGATCCTCGTCGCCTCCGTCGGATTGTGGAATCCCACGGAATTTTCGGCGCCCACGAATGAGGTCCGGTAGAAGGCCTCCTCGTAATAATCCTTGGCCTTTACGTACAGTTCCTTGTCGATCTTCTTGCCCGCCGCTTCCGCATCGTGCGCCATTTCGAATAGCTTGGCCGCGGTGGCGGTGGCGTAGCCCGAGCGCAGCATGAGGGACGCGGTCCGGTCCTGAATCGTTGTGACCTGCTCCCTCAACCAGTCCGAGCTCTCGGTGTGGCACTGCATGCAGGCCTTCAGGTCGCTTTTCAGCGGGCTCGTAACGCGATGGTCGGAAACCTTGTAGGCGCCGACCTTGGTGTACGGCATGTGGCAGTCCGCGCAGGAGACGCCGGCCTTCCAATGCACGCTGTTGGAGGAGAACAGCTCGAACTCGGGATGGCGGATGAAAGCCAGCTTGAAGCCGGTCACCTTCTGCTTCCATTCTCCCACGGACGGATCGTTCCTTATCTGCCGGATGACGTTCTCAACGGAGATGTTGCCCCATTTGCTCCCCTGCCACGGGAAGTAGATCCCGACGGACTTCATCTCCGCGTCCTTCGTGATGTTGTAGGTGACGTGGCACTGGGCGCACACGAGGCTGCGCATGTCCTGGCGTGTAATTTTCGCCGGCTCCACCTTCATGCTTTCGAGCGCTTTCGCGAGCGTAAAACCCCGGGATATTTTCAGGGACATGTCCTTGTTGTCGTGGCAGTCGACGCAGGCGACCCCGAGCTCCCGGTGGGGTTCAGGGATCATCCCGCGCACCTCGCTCAAGTCCTTGCTGTAGTACTCCTTCCCCTTCTCCTTCTCCAGCTTCACGGCATAGGGCGACTTGCACGAGAGGCAGACGCCGCCGGCCTTCACCCTGGAAGGATCGATATCGATCTGGTCCTTCATCATGTAGGCATGGCCCCTCGGCTCGTTGTATTCGACGCCGAACCCCCAGCCGTTGAACAGGAGAGCCATGTAAGGGAATTCCGACAGTTTGTCGTACGTTATCTTGTCCGCGTCGTAGCCTCTCTTGTATTTGCTTTTCCCGGCGGGCGTCGGGTCCGCGGTTTTCTTCCACAAGTCGTAGTTGACGGGATATGCCTTCCCCCATACCGCGGGATCGATTTCCCCCTCGGCGATCTTCACGGGCCTCACGGGCTCGGACTTCGGCGGCTGGCAGCCCGCAAGCGCAAGGGCCGCCGCGGCAAGCAAAGCGGGAAGAATTCTGCAGGAACGATGGCGCATTTCCATCCCGGACCTCCTTTCTATAGCGTTTCCATCGCGCCGCTGCGCTGATGCGATATCCTCCTGTGGCAGCTCCAGCATTTCCGGTCCGTGTCGGTCATCATGACCGTGGTCTCGTGGCATCGCACGCAATTCGCCTGCAGGACGCTCCCGCCGTGCGAAGAAAGCGAAATCCGCTCGGGGACCCTGCCCGAGTAGAACACGAACGCGTCTTTCAGGCCGTCCAGGGATTTCCATGTGTAGTGGAGACCTATGTTTTCATTGGGAAGGTGGCAGTCGACGCATTTTTTCCTTCGGTGCGCCCCGGAGTGGGTCCACGCCTCGTAGTTGGCTTCCATTACGTGGCATCGCATGCAGAAATCCGGCTGGGACGTGGCCGCCAGCAGCTTCGGCGGACCCAGCCCGAGGAAAAGGCCCAGCGCGACAGCGACGAGCGTCGCCAGGCCGGCGTAGAGAAGAAGCTTCTTCCTTCCGGTCGTCTTCATCTTCTCACCTCCTCTCTTGTTCCCAAGGGGGCAAGGCCGACCGCGCCTGGTGGACAACCGTATCCGCCGGTGCAAATTGTATACAGTATACAATATTGCCCCCCGCGGAGGGCTCTTTTCCCCTTCGGGCGGCGGGGAATCGGACGGAGCCCCCGGGCGGGGTCTCTTGGGGGGGGGATGTCCGCCCCCCGCCGTGGTAGAATCGTGCCCAACCGACCGGGATACGGGGTGCCACATGGAGTATTACATCGCGCCGTCGCTTCTTTCCGCCGACTTCGGCAGGCTCGCTGAGGAGGTGCGCGCCGTGGAGAAGGCGGGCGCCGACCTGCTCCACGTCGACGTAATGGACGGGCGGTTCGTCCCCAACATAACGATAGGCCCGCCGGTCGTGGCCGCGATCAAGCGCTGCGCAACGCTGCCGCTCGACGTGCACCTGATGATCGTCGAGCCGGAGAAATACATAGAGGATTTCGCGGCGGCGGGCGCGGACGTCATAACCGTGCACGCGGAGGCGACCCCTCATCTTCAACGGGCCGTTGCCCGAATCCGCGAGCTGCGGAAGAAGGCCGGCGTCGCCCTCAACCCCTCCACCTCCATGTCAGCCGTCGAGTGGGTCCTGTCCGACGTGGACATGGTTCTGCTGATGACCGTGAACCCGGGGTTCGGCGGGCAGGCGTTTATCCCGGCGATGACGGGCAAGATAGAGCTCTTAAGGTCGCAGCTTGCGAGGACGGGCCTGCCGGTCGACATACAGGTCGACGGCGGGATCAAGGCGGACAACGTCGCGGAGGTCGTGCGCGCGGGCGCAAATGTGATCGTCTCGGGATCGGGCATCTTCGGGACGAAGGACTACGCAAAGACAATCGCGCAGATGCGGCAGAACATCCTGAAGGCGGCGTCCGCGACCGCCTGAAGGCCGGGGGAGAGAGTACCCGCGGGAGGGGGAAGCCATGAACCGTGTGGATATCGCATTGTGGCAGCTGGAGCTTCGGGCCATGAAATGCGTGGAGGCGCTCAAGAAGAACGGATTCGACGCCGAATACTTACCCACAGCGGCGCAGGTTCGCGAAAGGGTGCTCCGCGAGTGCGGCAAGGCGGGATCGATAGGCTTCGGGGGATCGATGACGGTGGCGGAGCTTGGGATCTTCGACGCCATAAAAGACGGCGGCAAGGACCTGTTCGACCACGGGCGCGTCGCTCCGGCCGAGAAGGCGGCGGCCCGGCTGGGCCAGCTCACCTGCGACCTGTTCCTGACCGGCACGAACGCGGTGACGCT
>DATBLU010000226.1:0-1805 GCA_036555205.1 Candidatus Deferrimicrobiaceae bacterium | reverse complement strand
CTCCCTTGAGAACCATCTTGTCGGGGGGCGCCGCCATAACGGCGCCGGTGAAGAAGACCACTGCCACTGCAACTGCGATCAAGGCTGCCAGCTTCCTCATGCGTGATACCCCCTGTGAGATTTTGGCGCCATCGTATATTCGGATGTGGCCATATGCAACCGAAAAATTTGCGGGCTAGTCTCCCAGCCACTGCCCGAGCTTCCGGGTCGGCTCCATGTTTTCCAGGACGCACTTCGCCACGGCGACGATCGGAATTCCCAGTATCAGGCCCATCCCTCCCCACAACCAGCCGAAGAACATGATGCTCACGGTCGATGCGACGGGGTTGAGCTGGACACCCTTGCCGACCAGCTTGGGAATGAGGAAGTTGGCGGCAACGACGTGAAGGCCGGTCACGCACACCACGATTATGGCGACGGGGCCTCCCGATTGGAACGAGACCAGCCCCACGACCAGCGGGGGCAGCAGGGCCAGGATCAGCCCGAGATACGGTATTGTGCTCACGATCCCGCTCACGATGCCGAGCACCAGCCAGTAGGGGAGGCCGACCAGGAGGAATACGAAGGCTGTGACTATGCTTAAGATCCCGGCGACGATGGCGTTGCCGGTTATGAACTTCTGAAGCATCCTTTCGATGCCCGATATGGTTACCAGCACGGTATCCTGGTGCTCCTTGGGGAAAAGGATCCGGGTCCGCCGGATGAGGTGCTCCTTTTCAGCCAGGAGGAAATAGACCAAAAACGGGATGAAGCTCAAGGAGAATAGGACCGTCGTCAGCGAGCCCAGTCCACGGAACAGCGCCTCGGTCCAGGAGCCGGTGTCGCGCAGGATGATCGCGGTCTCCTTCGGCGACGGTGCGGGAATCGGAGGCGCGATGCTGCGGCCCGCCTCCTGGAGGGTTTCCGTCAGCCGGACGACCTGGCTTGTGACGCGCTCCACGAGCGGCGCGCTCCGGATCTGCTCGATCAAGACGGGGAGATCGGAGAAGAGCTGCCGGGCGCTTGCGTAGGCAAGGTAGAGGATGGCATACAGGACGGCCATGGCGAGGAAAACGACGATGACGCTCGAAGGCGCCCGCCCGAGCCTGGTCTTCCCGCAGAGGAGCTGGACAAGCGGTTCCAGCGCGAACGCGATCAGTATCGACGAGATGATGGTGACGAAGACGGAGGAAGCGAAGTAGCACAGCGTCAGGAGTCCCAGGACCGCAAGGACAATGAGGCTGCCCAGGACCGCCCTGTCGGACCGGCGCCGGATGAAGTGGCCCGGGACGGTCCCCGGCGGCAGGGGCAGCCCTCCGGGCGTGCCGGCGCTTTCGGTCGTCGAGGCGGGGGGAGCACCCCCCTTGTTCTTTTCAGGGGTAGACATCATTAATACTTTACCGTTTTTCGCATCCTGCGCCTACGGCCCGGTTGACTTCGGATGCCGGAATGGCGATCCTTCTAGAAGCGAGCATGAGGACCGCGTACCATACCATGGATATCCGGGTGAGGTTCGGAGAGACCGACCCTTACGGAGTGGCGTACTTCGCCGCCATCCTGGACTATTTCAAGCGGGGGCTGGACGAGTTCCTGCGCGCGAGGGGGCTCTCCCCGGACGCGGTCTACAGGAACCAGAAGAGGAATTTCGGATTCCCCATAGTCGCGACGCAGTGCCGGTACCGGGCGCCGGTCCGGTTCGACGATCCGCTCACGCTGCGCACCAGGCTCGTCCGGGTGGACGAGAAGGGGGCCACGTTCGGGTTCTCGCTGTTCCGCCCGGTCCAGGGCAAGGACGTGCTGGCGGCGGAGGGGAAGATATCCTGCCG
>DATBLU010000175.1:0-6199 GCA_036555205.1 Candidatus Deferrimicrobiaceae bacterium | reverse complement strand
CCTCCCTCCGCTATTTCGCGGCTTCTTTCGCCAGTTGGACGAAACGGTCCCAGGGGGTTGCGACCCACGTCTCCGTCACGCCGTGCCCGAACGAGCGGACCAGCAGCGCGACCTTGGTGGCGGCATCCCCGTCGGGTGCCTCGAAAATGTCCACGTAATCGTAGGGGCCCAGCACCGAGTAGCTTCCGATCCATTTCACTTCCGGGCAGTTCTTGTGTATCCGGTCGGCGACTTTCCGTTCCAGTTTCTCGACGTATTTGGGATCGCCGACGGCCTCGGGGGAGAGGCGGGTGAGCATTATGTATGTCGCCATGTTCATTCTCCTCCTCTGTAGATGGGGACGTTCGCCGCGAAGGCTTCCTGGTGGCGGGTTCGGCGTAAGGAGTGAACTGACGACGGGACGATCGTAGGCCCAGTATATCGGAAATATCCGCCTTTAAACAGGTCCGCCTTAAGGAGGCTGGTTCTCCTGGTGGGCGGGCCGCCGCAGGAGAAAAACCAGCGGAAGGACGCACGCCATTAGGACGGAAAGTACCAGGAAAGTGTCGTTGAATCCCATGGCCGTTGCCTGGCGGACCGCCTGGGCGTAGATCGCCTTGAGCGCCGTGGGCTCGGCGGCCACCTCGGGGACCCCCCTCCCCATGAGGAGGGATTTTCCCCCCTCTACGGCTGCCGTGAAAGTCCTGTCGTAGCCGGTGAGGTGCTCCGCGAGATGGCTCTGGTGGACCTGTGCGCGCCGGACGAACATCGTCGTTATGAACGCCACGCCGAAGGACCCCCCGAGGTTGCGCAAAAGGTTATAGATGGAGGTGGCGTTGCCCATCTGCGGCCTGGGGATCGAAGAGAGCGTCAGCGTGGTCAGGGGGATGAACATGAATCCCATGCCGATTCCAAGGTAGATTCTCGGCCACATGAGCGAGGAGAAGTCGGCGCCGAGGCTGAAGCGGGACATCGCCCATGTGGAAAAGGCGCACACGGCGATGCCGAACGTCAGCAGGTATTTGGGATTGTGCTTGACGATGAGCTTTCCCACGACCGGCATCACGAACAACGTGGCTACCCCGCCCGGCGAGAGCACGAGCCCGGCAAGCGTGGCCGTGTATCCCAGAAGGATCTGCGCGTAGAGGGGGAGCAGCACTATGCTGCCGAAAAGGTTGAAGAAGGCTATGAACATCACCACGTTCCCGGTGGAAAATGTTACGTTCCGGAACGCGCGCAGATCGACTATCGGATGCTCCGCGATGTACAGCTCGACGATGACGAAGAGGGCCAGCGCGAGCGCCGCAACCGCCGTCAGCGCGAGGATGAAGTCCGACTGGAACCAGTCTTCCCGCTGTCCCTTGTCCAGGACGATCTGGAGGGCCCCGATCCCCACGGTGAGAAGCGCGATGCCCCACGTGTCCACCTTCACTTTTTCGGTCCGCTTCAGGTAGGACGGATCGTGGATGAAGAGCGTCACCATGAACACGGCCAGCAGCCCGATCGGGATGTTGACGTAGAAGATCCATCTCCACGACATCGTATCGGTGATGTAGCCCCCCATGACGGGGCCCACGATAGGCCCGAACATGATCCCGATGCCGAAGATGGCCATGGCGATCCCGTGCTCCTTGGGCGGAAACGACTCGAGGAGGATCGCCTGCGAGAGCGGCTGGAGCGCCCCCCCGCCGATCCCCTGGAGGACGCGGAAGAAGACGAGCATGCCGAGGCTCGTCGAGGAGCCGCACAGAAACGATGCGGCGGTGAACAGGAAAATGGAGAAGAGGAGGTACCGCTTCCGGCCGAAGGTTCGGGCGAACCATCCCGTCATCGGGATCACGATGGCGTTGGAGACGAGGTAGGAGGTCAGGACCCACCCCGCCTCGTCGATCCCCGCCGAGAGCGAACCGCGGATGTGGTCGAGTGATACGTTCGCGACGCTGGTGTCTATGATCTCTATGAGCGTGGGGAGCATCACGGTGACGGCGACGATCCACTTGCTCTCCCTCATCGCGCCGACCGCGTTGCCGAGCCTGTTGCCTCCGTTCATCTCTTAGTGCCCCGTCTCGCAAATAACCTGGCATTCGAACGCCGCTGCATCCGCGCCAGCATCGTTGCACTCCCTCACCGTACTCTCCGCCAAGTACGCCTCGGTCGCGCGCCTTGCCGGCGCGGCGCATCGGCGCTCTCGGTGCTCAGCCTATTTGCGAGACGGGACACTGGTTATCGGACGAGCACCGTGGGCACGACGGACATCCCGAGCCGGAGGAGGTGCCCCGGGTCCTCCCCCTTGTCGAGGACGATTTTCACCGGCACGCGCTGCACGACCTTGACATAGTTGCCGGTGGCGTTTTCCGGCGGGAACAGGGAAAAAGCGGAGCCGGTGCCCGCCATGATGCTCTCCACCTTCCCTTTGAACTCCTTGCCCGGGTATGTATCCACCCGGACGCTTGCCGCCATTCCCGGACGGATCTTCTCTATCTGCGTTTCCTTGTAGTTTGCGACTACCCAGACGTCCGACAGCGAGGCGACCGCGAGCAGCAGCTGGCCGGGGGCCACGACCTGGCCCGCCTCCACGTTCTTGCGCGTGACGTACCCGTCCGCCGGCGCGATCACTTCCGTGTATCCCTTGTAAAGCCTGGCCTCGGCGAGGGCGGATTCCTTCTGCTTCAGGTCGGCCCCGCGCTGACCGATCCGGGCCTCCCGCTGGCCCATGAGCGCCTTCCTTTGAGCGATCAGCGCCTCCTGGGCGGGGATGGCCGCCTCGGCGAGGCGCAGTTCCTCCCGCGCCGCGTCGTCCCTGGCCTTGGCCACCAGGTTTTCGGTCTGCGCTTTTTCGTGGCGCTCGCGGCTGATCGAGTGCCGGTCGAAGAGGTTCCTCGCGCGCTCCGCGTCACGTTCCGCCTGTGCGAGCTGCGCCTCCGCGAGCGTCGCCTTGGCGCGTGCCGCCTCGACCGCCGCGCGCATCTGGATGAGCTGGGCCCTGGCGGCTGCGAGATCCTCCCGGGCGGCGATGGAGTCCGAGCGGGCGGCGTTTTGGTCCGCCGATGCCGCCGAAAGGGCGGATGACGCCGCGGCGACCCGCACCGCGTAAGGCTCCTGGTCGATGCGAACGAGCGGCTGCCCTTTTTTCACGGGCTGGTTGTCGTCGACGAGCACCTCGGCGACCGTGCCCTGGATCCGCGCGGCGACGGGGTGGATCCTCCCTTCCACGAAAGCGTCGTCGGTGGCTATGTGCGTCTGGCGCCACCACCAGTAAAATGCGCCTGTGATGACCGTTGCCAGGGCGGCGGCGATAAAGATGCCCAGCGCCCACTTGCGCCGGGATCCCTTCGAGGCGTTGCCGTTTCCGTTTGCGTCCTCTCCCATGCAGCTCTCCTTGGCGTAGGCGGCTTCGAATCGATCCCGTATTTTATTCCAAACCCGGACGATTGAGGTAGTCGCTCATGTCGCGGATTCACGGCCCTGCTTCCAGGGAAGGGGCAGGCCGAGCGCCAGCAGCGCGCCGGCCGCTGGCAGGACATTTATAAGATGGGCGGCGGCGGGGACTCCGTACCGGTCGGCCACGATCCCCAGGAGAGTCACCCCGATCCCCCCCGTGCCGATCGCGAATCCCGCGATCGTGCCGGATGCCGTCGCCATCCGCCGGGGGAACAGCTCCTGCGCCATGACTATCGTGACCGAAAAAGTCGACACTATGACGGCCCCCAACGCGGCCGCCATCGCGAAGACAAGCCAGCCTTTCGAGACAAGGAACAGGTGGATCAGCGGGACCTGGAGGGCCATGGAGAAAAAGAGCATCTTCCGGTGCCCGATCCGGTCGGCCATGGGACCGCCGAGGAGAGTTCCGACCGTTCCCGCGCCCAGGAAGAGGAAGAGCAGCGTTGCGACGAATTCGGGATTGTGCGACAGCTCCGCCCGGTAGAGGAACGGTATGTAAGTGGCAAGTCCAAGCTGGGTCCATGAGCGGAATACGACGATGATGACGATAAGCGAGACCGCGTAAAGCGGGCGCTCCACGCCGTTGCCCCCGGCGGGCACGGGTCTTTCCGAGACCGCCGCGATCCGCCGGCGGATGTGGGGAAGGGCGGGCAGGAAGAGCGCGCCGGCCAGCGCGGCGGGGACGAGCAGCCCCGCTGCGCCGTGGAGCCCGAACCGGGAGACGAGGAAGATCGCGGCCGGGGCGCCGACGGCGAATCCCAGGTTCCCGCCCACCGAGAAAAGCGACATGCCGGTGGCCCTCTTCACGGAGGCGATGCAGGCGGTGGCCTTGAACCCTTCGGGATGGAAGGCGGCCGTCCCCAGCCCGGTGAACATCACGAAGGCGATCAGCCAGGCGAGGCTCGGAGAGAAGGGGACGAGCGCGATTCCGACGCCCGAGACCAGGCACCCCAGCGCAAGCAGGACCGGGAAAGGCTTCCTGTCGGTCATGTATCCGAACAGCGGCTGTATCACCGACGATGTAAGGTGCGCCGCGAGCAGGAGCGTCCCGGTTACCGTGTAGGAGAGATCGAAGCGGTCCTTTAAATACGGCAGGAGCGCGGGCAGGGCGCCCTGCACGATGTCTGTGCACATGTGCCCGAAGGACAATAGGAACAGCAGCAGCGAGGGATTGTTCACCGGATGGCCACGTCCTCTATCGTGTCCCTGCCCAGCAGCAGCATCGCGAGCCTGTCCACTCCCAGCGCGGCCCCCGAACATGGCGGGAGGCCCATTCGCAGCGCGTCGAGGAAATCGGGATCGATCGGAAGCGCGACGCCCGTGAGGCGCTCGTGCCGCGCGGCCAGCCGCAGCAGGCGCTCCTCCTGCTCGCCGGCGTCGGTCAGCTCCTCGTATCCGTTGACGAGCTCGACGCCGCAGAGATATCCCTCGAACCGCTCGCAGATCCCTTCTTCACCCTTGCGGCGTTTCGCCATGGCGGCGAGGGCGGACGGAAAGCCGGTCAGGAATACGGCGCCCTTCTCCATCACGGCGGGCTCGATGACGTCCAGGCAGGCGCGGAAGAAGAGGTCCTCCCAGCTTTCCGCGGCGCCGGGCCGAAGGCCCTTCAGGGAGAGGGCGGCGCGGAGCGACTCTTCATCACCCATGGAAGCGCCCAGAAGCGTCTCGAAGGCGTCCGAGAGCTCCCACCTGTCCCACTTTCCGGACAACGGAACGGCTGCGCCGGACCGAAGCATTTCCTCCCGCCCGCGGATCTCCTTCGCCAGCTCCCGGGTGACCGCTTCGACGTCCTCCATCACCGCTTCCGCCGGCTCCCCGACCCGGTACCATTCCAGCATGGTGAACTCGGGATGATGGAGCGGGGAGCCTTCCCGGTCCCGGAACACCTTCCCCAGGTAGAAGATGTTGCCGGATCCCGCGGCTATGAGCTGCTTCATGGACAGCTCGGGCGACGTGTGCAGAAACCGGTTCGAGGGCCGGCCCCGGGCGTCGGAGATTTTTACCGGGTGGACGTTCGGGTCTATGTTGGGGAAGGGGACGGCGATCGGCGGATCGACCTCGAGGAATCCCCTGGCGCGGAAGCGGGAGCGTATTATCTCCAGTATCCGGCACCGCAGGCGAAGAGTCTCCCAGGAGAGCTCGCCTTTCGCAAGCCGCCGCCACGTTCTTTCGGTTCTCGCATCGCCGGGTGCCATCGCCTCCTATCGTAAACGAATCCGCCGGAAAGAAAACAAGGGGCCATGCGATTTGTTGGTACACTTGAGGAGGCCGCCCGGGAATCTCAGCCGCCGGCGCCCATAACCTTTTGCCGGGAGGGACGACGATGCCGTTTCCGTGCTGGGGAGAATCGACGGAAGGGCGCAGCATGCTCAAAGAGGCCGGGGAGCAGCTGGACCGCGCATCCGCGCTGCTTGGGCTCGATCCCAACCTTGCGGACAGGCTCAAGTACCCGAAGCGTGCCCTCGTCGTTACGGTTCCGGTGAGGATGGACGACGGCAGGGTGGTCTCGTACACGGGCTACCGGGTCCATCACAACGTCACCCTGGGCCCCGGCAAGGGAGGGATCCGGTACGCGCCTACCGTGTCCTTGGAGGAGACGACGGCGCTGGCGATGTGGATGACCTGGAAATGCGCCCTAATGAACATCCCTTTCGGCGGCGCCAAGGGGGGCGTCTGCTGCGATACGCTCAAGATGTCGAGGCGGGAAATCCAGGCGCTCACCCGGCGGTTCACATCCGAGATAGTCATGCTCATAGGCCCGGAGAAGGACATACCCGCG